>CANIMM010000091.1 GCA_947468255.1 Chitinophagaceae bacterium
GCCAATAATCTACAACTCATTAACCTTCCCCAACAACATTGGTGTACTGTTACTATAAAAGTATCATCGGTGGCTACCCCTTCTAATAATGCTTCGCAGAGTTTTACGGTGGTTTATAAGTAAAGAATAAGTCGACTTGGGTGTAGGTTGTATTGTTAATATTTTTAATAAAATACTGGGTAGAAGGAAGTAGTGTACAGTTTCTGAATATTAACTTAGTTGGAGAGTCCATTTTACTAATACAAGTAACTGGCATTCAACCATTTAGTTTTAAATCACCTGAATTGTGTGATTATTATATTGAGATTCAAAAATTAACCTGAAGTCCAAAATCGTATTTACATTTTTGGTTTCTAGTCTCAAAACAAATGATCAATTTAGCTCAATCAAACCTGAAAAACTGCCCTCCTACGGAATTCACCCACTCCCTAAATAGTTGGTGTACACCGAATTGTAAATAATTACCGGCATTTTTTGGCAAGCCATTTTTACTGAGTTAATTTTTCAAGTCAAATTGAACGAATTGATCTGCTAAACAAGCTGCCCTAAATTCAGTATTATTATGCGAAACCCCTACTCCAAATTGCCAGCTTTGACTTCATTTAGTTTAAGAAAATGGGGTTGGTTGCTGCCGTTCATCCTGTTATTTTTTGTAATGTCCACCTCAGCGCAAACGGCTGCCCCTTATGCAGTGAATATTGCAGGTAATCAAGTATCCGTGGCTAATTATAATTTTGAATGGAGTGTAGGAGAATCGGCTGCCATTACCACGATGGGCAATAGCAATCTACTGGTTACCAACGGACTATTACAGTACAATGTTGAAAATCAGCCGGAAATGAATCTGATAGCCTCCTTTTTGCCCAATGAAATAAGGGTTTACCCCAATCCAGTGAAAAACATATTGGACATCAACATCCTTCATGCCAATAAGGGCAAGCACCAGATCGAGTTATTGGATTCCAAAGGTATTAAGATCAAGGAAGTTCAATTGGTCTATAACGGAATGGGGGCCCTAGAAAGCTGGAACCTCGGCGGAATGCCAGCGGGCCAATATTTTTTAAACATCCGGCAAATGCACTCGGTTAATGGAAGGCTGGTGAAGAAAGGAGCGTATAAAATACTTAAAGTAAACTGATAACTGGTTAACTGAAAACTGATAGTTGATAATGGATAACTGATAAATGGATAGATGATAACTGATAACTGGTTAACTGAAAACTGAAAGTTCTTATTTGATAAATGAATAATTGAATAATGGATAGATGATAATGGATAAATGATAATAGGACTAAACCCCTAAACTTCTAAACCCCTAAACCCCTAAACCTCTAAACTCCTAAACCTCTAAACCCTAAACTCGAATTAAAAAGAACCAACAATAATAATACCCAACTAAACTCGAATTTAAAATAACCAATAATAATAAAACTCGACTAAACCATGCATTTAATATCGCATTTAAAAACCAAAGCACTCATAATTTTAACGCTTATTGCCATTAGCTTTTCCGCCTATGCTCAGGCGCCTAATTTATTGAACTATCAAGGGGTGGCACGCAATTCGGTGGGTAATCCTTTGCCTAATCAGGCGATGAACCTTCGTTTGTCGGTTCATAACCTTTCGGCTGTTGGTGCGGTGGTGTATACAGAAACCCGTGTTATCAAAACCAATCTGGGCGGCTTATTTTCCGTACAGATCGGAAGTGCGGGTGCTACTAGCACTACGGGAACTATTGGCGGTGTAAACTGGCTTTCAGGAGATAAATATTTACAGGTGGAAATTGACCCTGCCTCCAACAATAGTTATTTAAGCCTCGGGACGGTGCAATTGGTGAGCGTGCCCTATGCATTCAATGCAGTTACTGCAGGCAATGCTTTAACCGTTACTACCAATGCTAATTTAACCGGTGCGGTAACCAGTACTGGAAACCTAACCAGTCTTGCAGCATCGCCGGCTTTAACCGGTGTGCCTACTGCCCCAACCGCGGCTCCAGGAACCAGTACCACCCAAATTGCCACCACCGAATTTGTAAAAGCTGCTGCCTTAACTGGAGCAAAAGGAGCGCAAGGCTTGGCAGGCGCAGATGGAGCAACTGGCCCTCAAGGGATTCAAGGTTTGCCAGGTGCAGATGGAGCAAGAGGTCCTCAAGGGATTCAAGGTTTGCCAGGTGCCATTGGTGCAACAGGAGCAGCTGGAGCACAGGGAATACAAGGATTGACAGGTGCAACAGGAGCCGCCGGAGCAGGCGGAGCACAGGGAATACAGGGATTGACAGGGGCAGCCGGAGCAAATGGAACAGCCGGAGCGCAGGGAATACAAGGCATTCAAGGTTTAACAGGATCAGTGGCCAGTGTTGCAGCCATTAGCGGAACATCCACTGCCAATGGTGCAAGCATCACATCCGGTGAATTAAGTTTAGCACCAGCAGATGCTACCAATGGTGGAATTGTAACTACAGGAAATCAAACGTTTAGTGGAACTAAAACTTTCAATAATAATATGGTCACTACTGGAACTTTAACTGCAGGTGCAATCACCTATCCAAATGCAGATGGGACAAGTGGCCAAGTATTAACAACAACAGGAGCTGGCACTCTTTCTTGGACTACTGTTTCAGCAGCAGGAGGAGTAACTACAGTTGGATCCGTCAGTAGCTCATCCAATGTAAATGGTGCAACCATTAGCGGAACTACAATAACGCTTACTCCTGCGGATGCCGCCAATGGGGGTATTGTAACTACGGGAGTACAAACTATTGCAGGAGCAAAAACATTTTCAGGAAATACAGTTGTAACAGGAACATTAGCGGGTAATGCAACAGGTACATCTACTTTAGCAGGGTTTTCTGCAAATGTGAATACTCAAGCAAATACTGTTACTACATATACTTTATCGGCTGCAGACAATGGCAAGATTATTACGTTGGATAATGCAGGAGCAATTACTTTAACGGTGCCTTCGTTATTTGCAGGATTTAACTGTATGATTGTGCAATTAGGCGATGGCCAGGTAACATTAACAGCATTATCTGGAGTAACTATTAGCAACAGAACCAGCTTAACCAAAACAGCTGGCAAATATGCCATTGCTACCTTAATCGCATTAACAAGTACTTTGTTTATTAGCGCAGGTGATATGCAATAATGCTGGATGAAACTGAGGAGATAAAATTGAACTAAATGACCAGCTTGCTAAGAGCAGGTTAGGGTGAAGATTAGAATTTTTAATATTTTCATAAATAATTACATTGAACAAGAAATATATTTTAGTAGGATTGTTTTTATTGGTTTGCAGTGTTGCCACTGCGCAAATAATGTTACCTGCGTATCAAGGGGTTTTTGCGAAACAGGTGGTTTCTTCTGGAGGGGCTACTAATGCGCTGAATTTTGACGGCACCAATGATTACATCGATTTATCTACCTCAAGTTTGTTAAATTTTGCGAGCAACCAAAATTTTTCAATAGAAGCTTGGGTGAAAAGAAAAACGGGATTAGGAGGAGAGATTGTTTCAAGATACAACCATGGCGTTTCAGGACAATTTACTTTGAAAATTGAAAGCAATGGGGATGTATATTTTCTTCGGGAAGTAGATCCTTATTATTTAGTTTGTTCCAATGCAATCAGTGAAAACATTTGGCATCACATTGCAGCAACCTACGACGGAACTACTATGAAAATTTTTGTAGACGGAGTTTTGTCAGGGTCAATGTCAAGTGGTTCCGTTTCGGGGACAGCCAACACGGAAAAAATATTAATAGGTGCCAGACTAGAGCTAAATTCAGGTGCCAATTTTTTCAATGGAGATATGGATGAAGTTAGAATATGGAATGTAGCTCGCACTCAGGCCGAAATTCAGGCTAACATGAACATTGAATTGCTTGGTACTGAAACGGGGTTGGTAGCTTATTATCCCTTCAACCAAGGGGTGGCCGGTGGAGATAACACTGCAATCAGTACCGTTACCGATAAAACAGCCAATGCAATTAATGGAACCCTAACCAATTTTACTAAAAACGGGTCATCAAGCAATTTTGTTGTTGGGAAGGTGACAAGTTCAAATGTTGTGAAGGCTCCAATTATTTCCAATGGCTTAGTTATAAATTTAGATGCAAATAATGCCACTAGTTATGCTGGTTCGGGCAGTACTTGGTACGACATCAGTGGAAACAATAATAATGGAACATTGAATAACACCGTTTTTACTACAACGAGTGGCGTATCTTATTTTAATTTTTCTTCGGCTAGAGTAGATGCCCCCATTCCAAAATCAGCTTCTATGACTTTCTCGGCATGGGCAAAATCATCCAGTTTTACAAATAGCATGTTATTTAATACTGGCAACGACTGGGGTGGTCCTGACTTATTTTTTTATTCAGGTAATTCGTATTGGAATGTTTGGGATGCAACTAGAAGTCCATTGGGTTTTTCTTCAGCATCTATTGACGACCATTGGCATAATTACACCATCGTAAATGACGCTTCAACTGGGGCAGTATTGTATTTTGACGGGGTAGCAGTAGGAAGCGCAAGCTATCATGCCTCTAACTATACCTCCAATTTATACATTGGGGCAGCTAGTCCAGCTAATGACTATGGGTGGGTTGGCGGTATAGCTAGTTTTCAAGCTTACAATAGAGCATTATCAGCTGCTGAAGTGGTACAGAATTTTAATGCAGTGAAAGGAAATTATGAGTTGCAGACTGTTCAGATCGGAACACAAACCTGGAAGGCAAAAAATGCATCTGTCGAGACCTATCAAAATGGTGATGTGATTCCTGAAGTCACGGACGCTGCAGCTTGGAATAGTTTAACAACAGGCGCTTGGTGCTATTATGCCAACAGTACTGCAAATGGTACGGTTTATGGCAAGTTGTACAATTGGTATGCCGTTCATGACCCCAGAAATATGGCCCCTGTAGGATGGCATGTACCTACTGATGCTGAATATGCCACCCTGCAAACTTACTTAGGTGGAAGTGCAATAGCCGGTGGAAAATTGATGTCGACCGGAACTAGTCTTTGGGCAGCCTCCAATGCTAGTTCAACGAACAGCAGTGGCTTTAGCGGACTCCCTGGAGGGTATCGTTTGCCAAATGGAGGATTCAATTCAGGAGCTAATTGGGCTGTGTATTGGGCGTCAGATGATAACGGTGGCAATCCATATGACTGGCAGTTGAGAAGTAATAATACGGCTTTTAACCATTATCCCGATGCAAAAACCTTCGGTTTTTCTGTTCGATTTATTAAGGATGTTCCTATCTATTCAAGCGATATTCCGACCAGTGGCTTAGTTTTAAATTTAGATGCGAGTAATGCAGCTAGCTATGCTGGTTCTGGTAGTGTATGGAATGATGTAAGTGGCAATAACAATAATGGCAATTTAATTAGTGGGGTTACTTATAGCAGTATTGATGGTGGAACTATGGTATTTGATGGAAGCGGTAATAACAGGGTTCAAACAAATCTTAATACTGCATTTACAGATTTTACGGTTGGAATATGGTATAAAGATAACGGGTCCCAAGCTTACGGGCGGTTAATGGATAAAGATTTTGTAAACGGTTTTTGGCTAGGCAGAAATGGAGGGGCTGCAAGCTCATGGGGCGGAGGAATACAAGAGCCGGGTGATCCGTATGGTATATTTATAACCTTGCAAGATGCTCAGTGGCATTTTATTGTTTCTGTAAGATCTGGTTCAACACATACCATTTATGGCGATGGTATTACCAATAAAGCAACTAACACAGTTGGAAATGCGCCTCTAAGTAGCAAAAGCATTGCAATAGGTGGTTGGAGCGATGGGGGAACAGCAAGTCAGGTGCTTACAGGCAGTATATCTCAAGCGCTTGTCTACAATAGAGCTTTAACAGAAGCTGAAATTTTACAAATTTTTAATGCAACTAAAGCTAAATATGGCCTTTAATTTTTATTATTTGACGAGATGACATCTTTTTTCGGGGAGATGACATCTCCCCGAAAAAGATGTCATCTCCACTAAAAAAGACGTCATCTCCCTAAAAGAAGGGGCAAGGTATCACATCCTTTTTGAGCAGGCTTCCCCAGGGCTGATAGCCCAACGAAAATTCCATGCTGTTTCTATTATAGGCTCCTGTTTTAATGGAAGAAGTATTGATATCATAACTTAACGCAGCTTGAACACCATTCCATTGTAAACCAATATAGGGTATCAAGGCGTCCTTGAATCTAATCCAACTGCCTACTAATAATTTTTTGCCACCCCCTATTTCAGCTAAATCAAAACTGCCTACAGTTCCTGCCAATATTTCACTGGCTCCCTGCTGTAAAGTAACAATACTGCTCAAGTGAAGATTGGTTCTTGGATTCAACGGAATGGTGCCCCCAGATTGAATATTCCATCGAATCGGTTCAATAAAAGCGGCATCCAAAAAATTTGTTTTGGCTTGATTGGTATTATAAGCTGCCAATCCCAAATACAATTGCTTGCCCTCCAGCGATTTTATATTCAGCAGAATGCCCGCATTGAGGGATGTATAACTCATCGTAGCAGCTTTTCCCATCTCAGGCGTAGTGATTCCGGTATTGAATCCGCCCGATCCAAATTGACTTTCAAAGGTCAAATTGTAGGGATTGATTCTTCTTTGGTTATACTGTCCCTGAAAGCCAGCACCCAATTCAATATTGCCCTCATCATCCAATTCCATATTGTAGGCAGCTGAAAATGCGGCTTTTTTTACTGAAAAAGCATCCTGATTTGAATTGTCGGAACTAACTAGCAATCCAATACCCAATTTTCCACTGGAGGAACTTTCCAATAGGCTCTTTTCAACCGAGGCCGCCAAAGATTTATATGGATTTCCATCCTCTGCCCATTGACTTCTGCTGATGGAAGCAAAACGAAAACTTCCACCAAAATGACCTGTCAGCGCCGGATTAATAGCCAATGGATTTGCAAAATATTGAGAATACAGGTATTGCTGGCCAAAGCTAACCTGAATTTGTAGGCACCCGCAAAAAATCAAAAATAATACAATCCTTTTCATAATATTAATTAGCGGATCAAAGTGGTCTTTCCTGTTTTTTGAATCGTTTTACCATCTTCATCTATTGCCTCTACCACCCACACATAGGTTTCGGAAACTTGTTGCTTCCCATTAAAAGTCCCATTCCAACCTGCATTTTTATCAGTGGTTTGATAGAGTAACTGTCCCCATCGATTGTACATTCTAAAACTTTTCATTTCTCTTACACCTACTAATAATGGAGTCAATTTATCATTGACACCATCTCCATCGGGCGAAAATCCAGAGGGTACAAAAACAGTATAGTCATTGAATATCCTTACCAGAATAGAATCCTGTGTAACACAGCCGGCATTATTGGTAATGCGCACGGTATAGCGTTGCTCAGCGGTTAATGATGCAGTTGGATTTGGACTGGATGGATTGCTTAAACCTGTAAAAGGGTCCCATAAATAGGTTTTGCCAATCTCTCTTGCTTTCAATAGATAAGGTACTTTCGCCTTGGCATTTACAGCGCCGTAATTGACACCTGTTACCGGAGCTTCGATCATAAAAATTTGTTTGATAGAATCTGCCAGCAGCGGACAATCCGATGGAGTGGCAGTGAGGGTAACGGTATAATTTCCGATAGCTGGATAAGCATAAAATCCCTCTTTTAATGAAGCGATGCTGCCGTTTCCAAAATCCCATTTCCATAATATATTTCCCGAGTTTGCGAAATTGCTGGTATTGACAAATTGGATGAGCGCATTTAGACATCTGCTATCATAAGTAAAATTTACCGACGGCTTTTTTATTAATTGAATGCTCTTGGAATTACTTGAATTACTAGTACATCCAAATTGGCTGGTCATCTGAAAAGAGTAAGTCCCTCCTAAATAAGCTAAGTAGCTATTGGAAGTTGCTCCAGTAATGGCCACACCATTATTGAACCATTGATAGGAATAGTTATTGGAAGCAAGCAGGCTGATCGAACTGCCGTTGCAAATAAAGTCTTGTATCGGAGTTAAGATGGAGTCAATGGGCAAGGCGTGAACGGTTACCACTAAAGTTGCGCGAGGACTTTCACATCCCAGCGCATTGGTTTGCGTAACATAAAAACTGTCTATACCGGGCACCAATGTATTGGGGTTAGGTGTAGCAATTGCTATTCCTCCTGTAGGCAAATGATACCAGTTGATGGTGTTTGAATTGACTGGTTTAGCCAGTAAGGGTTTGGACAAATCATTTTGGCAATAACTAATATTGTTAACCACCGGAATGGGAGGCAATGGGTTTACAATAATGGTTGCCGTTTTGGTATTGGTACAGCCGTTCACATCTGTTCCGGTTACGGTATACACATCGGTTTGTGAAGGAATAAATGACACACCATTAACGACACCCCCACTCCAATTATAGGATGCAGCACCTGATGCAGTTAGGCTGGCTGCAGATCCAGCACATACTGCAGCATTAGCCGGAACGGAGCTAACTGAAATGACCGGTAATTGGTTAACGGTAACAATTGAGGGAGTACTAGCAGCACTGCTACAGCCATTTAAACTTACAACAATCGTATAACTTCCTGCATCAGCCACATCTAATAGGGTGCCGGTTGCTAAATGGATGGCTACACCATTTTTATACCACTGGTTACCGGTTGCGGCATTACTGGATAAATTTACAGTTCCACCAATACAAAATGTGGTACTACTCGAAGCAGTAATGACAGGCGTTGCAGGAATTGGGTGTACCACTACTGAAAGGCTAAAGGTATTTCCAATACAACCTGCTGCAGAAGGGGTGACAGTATAAATAGCAGTTTGCGATAAATTACTAGGACTGACTAAGCTGCCTTCAATAGCAGCCATATTAGTGCCGGCTCCTCCTCCTGTAATGGCTCCGGTTACGATAGGATTAGCCCAACTATAGGTGGTTCCAAGTGGCACTACATCTCCGTTGAACCCATTGGGGGGCGTGTAACTAAATTGGCTCCCTGTACAAGTATTGGTGGTAATATTATCAATTACCGGAAGCGCTTTCACAGTAATTACTGCATTTTGAGAACAGCTTAGAGAATTGGTATAAGTAATGGTGGATGTGCCGGCTAAAATACCGGTCACCCAACCTGCATTACTAACGGATGCTGTTAAGGGATTGGAGCTGGTCCATGCATTGCTTGTAGCAGCTGTCCCTGATCCAGTCAATTGTGTTTGAGCGCCCTTGCAAACAGCAAGCACTCCCGAAATAGTAGGAAGCGCTTTCACAGTAAATGATGCAATTTGTGAACAGCCAACCGCATTGGTATAAGTGATGGTAGCTGTTCCGGCGGCAACACCTGTAACTAAACCTGTGGTATTAACCGTTGCCGTTGAGGTGTTGGAACTGGTCCATGCATTGCTAGTAGCGGCGATCGCTGACCCAGTTAATTGTGTTTGAGCGCCACTGCAAATAGAAAGTACTCCTGTAATAACAGGCAGTGCATTCACAGTAACCACTGCATTGGCCGAACATCCAACCGCATTGGTATAAGTGATGGTGGATGTGCCGGCTAAAACACCTGTTACCAAACCGGTGTTACCAATCGTTGCATTTGCTGTATTGGAGCTAGTCCAGGGATTGTTATTAGCGGGTGTCCCCGATCCAGTTAATTGTGTTTGAGCACCAAAGCAAACAACGGTTGTTCCAGAAATAGCAGGAAGCACATTTACAGTAACCACTGCATTCACCGAGCATCCAGCAGAGTTGGTATAGGTGATAGTGGTGGTGCCGGCTAAAATACCTGTCACCAAACCGGTGTTGCTAACTGTTGCCGTTGCGGTATTGGAGCTAGTCCAGGCATTGCTAACAGCGGGTGTTCCCGATCCTGTTAATTGTGTTTGAGCGCTGCTGCAAACGGAAAGAGCTCCCGAAATAGTAGGAAGCGCATTCACCGTAACCAAAGTATTCACTGAACATCCGTCAGCATTGGTGTAAGTAATGTTAGTTGTTCCAACTGCAACACCCGTAACCAAACCGGTGCTGCTAACCGTTGCCGTTGCGGTATTGGAGCTAGTCCATGCATTGCTAACAGCGGGTGTTCCCGATCCGGTTAATTGTGTTTGAGCGCCA
>CANIMM010000092.1 GCA_947468255.1 Chitinophagaceae bacterium
ATGTTGGTCATATTATTTATTTTATCACTTTTACATCGTAACATGGAGAATCCAGCGTTCTGTCTTGCTGCTGTTATCATTCTCAGGTATTTCTGGCAGTAGTATATTTTTTCATTCAATTTTTAAATTAATCGAAAAACGGTAAAACATAATAATAAATTCGATTAAATACTTATAGAATAAAAAATTAAAAAGATCTTACTGCTCTAACAGCACAAGTTGTAGTTGTAAAATGATAATTTACTGTACCTGCTTCACTATTATAAAAACTCACATACCATGCATACTTATTTGGAAATTGTGATTCAGGGTCGGGGTCCTTTGTTGAACTCCAATACCAAGCTTCCCCAATGCCTCCAATTGCTGTTCGATTTAAGCATATTTTATATAATTCATCCCTACTAGGCAAATACCAATCAGTATAAATTCCTTGTACAAAATCACTGCATAATTTAGCCGCAAGTCCAGCTGTAGCATCTCCTGATATGATATCAATCGTGTTTTGATTACCTGTTCCAATTACTCTAGCAGCGGCACCTGCAATAGGAACTTCACCGCTAGTCCAAGCGGCACCTCCACTTAAATTAGCTGTAGAGATAATTAAACCATGTGTGACATTTGCATCATATCCAGGATCGTTTGGTTGTAAAATATAAGCTACTTTCCCTCCCTGATAAGCTACTCCTATAGATAATGGAGCAGCAGCAGCTCCACCTGTCAAATTTGTCCAAGCTGAACCTGAATAAACTTCTAATTCGCCTGATCCTAATGCGCAGTTTTTACACCAAATAATGAGTCCAGCCTCGGGTAAACTGATAACATCTCTTTGAGCAGCAGTCATTCTTGGTGGTAAAAAACCTTGAGCAGTTGAGCTGACTTCTAATGCTGCAGAACTTACAGGAGCTGCTGAAGTTCCAATAGCCACGGAAGAGGAAAAAGATTTTATACCAGCAAGTGTTTGCGCTGCTGTTGTAACAATTCCTCCGTTGGTTCCATCAGCTGGGGCTAAGTTTAGAACGCCGGATGTAATGCTTGCACCATTGGCAGTAGATGAAACAGTAATGGTTCCAACATTGGCTACCGAACCAGTTGCACCAGTTAATCCTTGAATGCCTTGTGCACCTGCAGCTCCCGCCGCTCCTACTGCTCCCTGAATACCAGGAATACCTTGTGCACCTGCTGGCCCTTGTGGACCTGCCGGCCCCGTTGCACCATCTGCACCCGGAGTCCCTTGGATGCCTTGTGCACCTGCAGCTCCTGCTGTTCCAGAAATGCCTTGGCTGCCTTGTGCACCTGCGGCTCCCGCTATACCCGGAATACCCTGAGCCCCAGCCGGACCTTGCGCTCCCGCAGCTCCATCTGCTCCTGCCAATCCTTGAACACCTTGTGGGCCCGCCGGACCTGCTGGCCCATCCGCACCTGGAATTCCTGGAACACCTTTTGCACCTGTTGGACCTGTTAAGGCAGCGGCTTGTACAAAGGCGGTGGTGGCAATTTGGTTGCTATTGTTACCCGTTGCTGCGGTGGGCGCTGTGGGCACACCCGTCAACGCCGGGGAAGCGGCAAGGCTGGTCAAGTTGCCATTGCTGGTAACCGCACCCGTAAGATTGGCATTGGTGGTAACAGTGGCTGCACTATTTGCCGAGCCGGCATTGAATGCATAAGGCACACTCACCAACTGTACCGTACCAATATCTAAATAATTATTATTAGATGCCGGATCAAGTTCTACCTGCAAATACTTGTCTCCCACCGACCAGTTTACACCAGCGATAGTACCAGTAGTACTCGCAGCACCTGCACTTCCAATCTGCACAGAAAACAAACCCCCTAAATTAGTAGTAATAGCGCGAATTTCTGAATACACCACCGCTCCAGAAGGCAATAAATTATGAATCGACAATCGAAGTTTCATCGACTGATTAGGTAAGGGATTTCCCACTGCATTTCTTGCAACTCCCTGGTAGTTCAATAAATTAGGCGCCTGAGCAAAGCCAGAAAAGCTCATCGCAAGCAGGGTAAACATTAAAAGTGTTTTGGATTTTAAATGCATAGTTTAGTCGGGTTTTATTATTGTTGGTTATTTTAAAATCGGGTTTAGTTGAGTATTGTTATTGTTGGTGCTTTTAAATGCAGGTTTAGGGTTTAGATGTTTAGGGGTTTAGGAGTTTAGAGGTTTAGGAGTTTAGAGGTTTAGGAGTTTAGACCTATTATCATTTATCCATTACCATCTATCCATTATTTATTATTCATTTATCATTGAAGAACTTTCAGTTTTCAGTTAACCAGTTATCAGTTATCCATTATCATCTATCCATTATTCAGTTATCAATTAACCTTGAGTATTTTAAAAGCTCCTTTCTTCACCAGCCTTCCATTAACCGGGTGGGTTTGGCGGATATTTAAAAAATAGGGACCTGCTGTGAGTCCGCTCAGATCCCATTTTTCTATGACCCCCATCCCGTTATATAAAATTTTTACTTCCTTTAATTTGGCTCCTTTTTCATCCAACAACTCAATTTGGTGATTGCCTTTATTGGCATGCAGGATATTGATATGCAATTCATTTTTTACAGGGTTCGGGTATACGATTATTTCATTGGGCAAAAAAGAGGCTACCATATTGGTTTCCGGCTGATTTTCTACCTTGTATTGTAATAGCCCGTTGGTGACCAGTAAATTACTATTGCCCATGGTGGTAATGGCGGCAGATTCGCCTACACTCCACTCAATACTATAATTACCCTTAGTTACTTGATTGCCAGCAATATTGACCGTATAGGGATACGCAATTTGAGCAGTTGATATTTCAAAACTAACGATCGAAGCGAGAAAGAGAAGTAAAAATGGGGTAGAAAATATTTTACGGAGCTGCATTTATTTCTTTGTAGTTATTAAAGCGCAAAGTGAACCTTAATGCACAAGAAATGGCATTGACTTATATCAATAAACATTTTTTTTGAAATTTATTGACATATGTCAAGATTAGGGACCAGGTATCATCCTGGATTATAAAATCTATATATTGAAATGAATTCTAACAGCTATTTTTTTGCGTTTTTTGAATGCTTTGCATAAATGGTTACTCATCAGTTTGAGGCATTAAAAAACCACCCTCTGTTGGGAGGATGGTTATGTTTTTATTTCGTGTAATAAAATTTTAATTCTTTTTATTAATAAGTTGGTTAACCAAGGCTTTTAATTCATCAATTTGTTTTTGTTGTTCTTGTATAGCATTAGTCAACACGGGAACTAAATTGGAATACGTAATACCTGAAATTTCTCTGACTCGTCCTGAAATAACTTTACTTCAAAACTTTAAAACAATTGGTTATTTTATACAATATCTTAATTGTCCATTGGCAGAAACCACAAATAAATTAACCATACCCCCTGGTGCAATTGTAAAAGTTGGAACTCCTGCATTTCCATTAATAGCCGCTACATAAAACCTAGTGGTCGTTAAGGCATTTGAAACATATGCACCACCGCTGTAATTATAAATTGTTAAAGTAAATCCTACAGGTAAGTCTTCTGGAAAAAGAGGTATATTTCCATGTTGAGTAGAAATTATATAGCCAGAATATTTATATAAATCAGATGCATTGATATTTGTATCATCGGATGTTTTAGTGGTACCAGCACCACCAGCAGCTTGCCATGTTGGAATTCCGTTTGCATTTGCAGTTAATACTTGACCAGCGGTTCCATCTACTTTTGGATAAGTAACCGCACCGGCTGTAATGGTACCACTAGTTTTCACATTAGTTACAGCTGTGTTTCCCAATTGAATGCTGTTGGGAGCCGAGACGCTTGCTTGATACCCTATAGCTGTAGCGTTGGTTAAGTTGTTAGCTCCAAAATCAGCTTGCATTCCAATTGCGGTATTGTTGCTGCCAGTTGTATTTCCATTGCCAGATCTCCAGCCAATCGCCGTATTATTGTTACCGTTACTATTGTGAAGTGATTCACGCCCAAATGCACTATTGTATATCCCGGTAGTGTTATTAGCAAGTGTGCCTTCACCGAAGGCAGAATTATCATCACCCGTGCTATTGTTTTTAAGTGCGCCTTCTCCAACCGCTGTGTTGTTAGCTCCGGTCGTATTGGGATAAAGCGCAGCCCAACCAAACGCTGTATTATTTGCTCCAGTCGTATTTGCCTGAAGTGCATACCATCCGGTTGCTGTATTTTGTTCTCCTGTCGTATTTTTTGAAAGTGCATTAAATCCAGTCGCTGTATTGTACTTTCCTGTAGTATTACTTTTAAGTGCGGAGAAGCCAAATGCACTATTCTCTCTCCCCTCAGTGTTCGATTGAAGTGCGTTTGCACCATTGGCTGTATTTTCGTTTCCATTAATATTGGATTCAAGTGCATTTACTCCAGTCGCTGTATTATTTGAGCCTATAGTATTACTTTTAAGTGCGTTTAAACCAAATGCACTATTCTGTTGCCCGGTAGTGTTAAACTCAAGTGCGCCAGAGCCAACCGCTGTATTATTCCCTCCAGTATTATTCTTAAGTGCATGATTACCAACCGCAGTGTTAAAATTGGCAGTGGTGTTATTTGAAAGTGAATTGCTACCAATGGCGGTATTGGCCAAGCCGCCGGTATTAGCTTTAAGTGCAGCAGAACCAATGGCTGTATTGTTATACCCCGTCGTGTTTGAGTAAAGTGACTCGTGCCCAACTGCTGTAAGGTAACTTCCACCTGTAACGCTTGTAAGTACATCTTTACCAATCCCCACATTATTATCTGTACTACTATTAAGACCACGCCCAACAGTCATTCCATTTACCTTCAAATCATAGGTCCCCAGGTCAACTGCTTGCGTAGCTCCAGTGTAAGGAACACCTGAAGCTGAAGCACTTAAAACACCATTAGTAATGGTTAAACCTGTACCAACTTTAATTCCTCCTAATTCAGATGCGCTTGCATTTGGTAAACTATATGCAGCTGGGACTGATGGCTTATTAGTTAAATCATTATAACTACCACTAGTTGCAACTGTTGCTAAGCTTGCAGCATCAGCTTTTAATGCTAAACTTGAATTTACATCTGAAGCATCTGCTTTTAATGCCAAGCTTGTATTTACATCTGCAGCATTTGCTTTTAATGCCAAGCTTGTATTTACATCAGCAGCATTTGCCTTCAAATTTAACGCTGCTAGCGTTAAATCACTAATAGGCTTTGATGCGTCACTGGTATTATTCACTAAATCTAATCCTACCTTCGATTTATTGATACTTGCAATCATATCAGTTGTAATAGCTCCATTGGCAATAGAAGTTTGGTTTCCTACACTTGTTACTACCCCCGTTAAATTTGCATTGGTTTTAACAGTAGCTGCACTACCTGCAGCAAAAGCATAGGGCACACTCACTAGCTGTACCGTGCCAATATCTAAGTAATTATTATTAGCTGCTGGATCAAGTTCTACCTGTAAAAACTTATCTCCTACTGTCCAGTTAACTCCAGCAATAGTACCTGAAGAACTTGCGGCGCCAGCACTTCCTATCTGCACCGAAAACAGTCCACCTAAATTAGTAGTAATAGAGCGGATTTCTGAATACACTACCGCTCCCGAAGGCAATAAATTATGAATCGACAATCGGAGTTTCATCGTCTGATTAGGCAAGGGATTGCCCACTGTATTTCTTGCTACCCCTTGGTAATTCAATAAATTAGGCGTCTGAGCAAAGCCAGAAAAGCTAAGAGCCAGGAGGGCTAAAAATAAAATCGCTTTGGTTTTTAAATGTGATGTTGGATGCATGGTTTTGAGGTGTTTTATTATTGTTAGAAATTTTAGTTTAGTTGAGTATTATTATTGTTGGTACTTTTTAATTCGAGTTTAGTTGAGTGTTTATTTTGTTGGTGCTTTTTAATTCGAGTTTAGAGGCTTAGGGTTTAGGGGTTTAGGAGTTTAGGAGTTTAGACCTATTATCATTTATCCACTATCATCTATCCATTATCATTTATCCATTATTTAACTATCATTGAAGAACTTTCAGTTTTCAGTTAACCAGTTATCAGTTATCCATTATCATCTATCCATTATTCAGTTATCAATTAACCTTGAGTATTTTATAAGCGCCTTTCTTAACCAGCCTTCCTGTAACGGGATGGGTATGACGGATATTTAAAAAATACTGCCCTGCTTTGAGGCCACTTAGGTTCCATTTTTCTAGTGCGCCCATTCCATTATATATAACTACCTTTTCTTTTAATTTAGCTCCCTTTTCATCCAATAGCTCAATCTGATCATTGCCCTTGTTGGCATGAAGGATATTGATATACAATTCATTTTTAACAGGGTTCGGGTATACGATTATTTCATTGGGCAAAAAAGAGGCTACCTTATTCATTTCCGGCTGATTTTCTACATTGTATTGAAGCAGTCCATTGGTAACGACAATCAGATTGCTTTTGTCCATGGTATTAATGGCGGCAGATTCGCCTACACTCCACTCTATATTATAATTGCCCTTAGTAACCTGGTTACCAGCGATATTAATTGTATAAGGATAATTGGATTGGGCTGAAGAAAATAAGCTGATCAGTAAAATCGGAATAATGAGGGAAATACGATTTGTAGAAAATATCAATCCTTTAGTAAATTTATTATTGCTAAAAAAGAGTTTTTTATTCACATTATAACGGTCAAAAATTTCAACCGATAAAGCAGTAGGTAAAGTATATATATTCATAATGTATATTTTTTAATGATCATCCTTTTGTTGTTTTATTATTTACTTAATTAATTGAATCAAACTCTTTTTTTCTTTAACATATTGAACAAAATTGTCATTGCTATCAAAACCGCATAAGTGAATAATTGACTCGATCGATAAATTGGCATTGATTGGATTTTCGATCTCTTCGATAAAATGCTTATACCGATATTCATTGACCAATAGCTGAAAGGGAAGTGTATAGAAGACAGTAGAAATTTCGTCTACTTTTTCAGGACTCACTTTTAATAAATGAGAAAAATATTGAATGGAGGCCTCTTTTTGCAGATAGTATTTTAAATCAAAAAAGTAATGATCAAATACATTTTTGATAGGAGCACTATTTCTACGATGCTTTCCGATAAAACCCTCAAAAAAATTAAATAGAGACATGATCCAATGATTAGGATCACAAAATTTGAATAATAAAGGGGGAAGAAAAAATTAGGGATGTAACAATGATGAATGTCATTGTTAGATTTAAAATTACAGCTGTAACATTTTAAATGACACTGATTTCCAATAAGTTAATCATTTAAGATATCGATCAAATCCGAGGGATTGCCTCCATGATATTTTTTAAATGGCTGATAAAAACGTTGCCTGGAGCTAAACCCAACTTCCATTGCCAATGCCTCAACGGTAAAATTTTTATATTTTGGTTCTTTTATGATCTCAACAAAGTAATCAACCCTTGCTTTTTTAATTAACTCATCAAAACTCATTGAATAAGTAAAATAAATATAATTAAACATGATCTCTTTACTTACCCCCATGATATTGGAAAATTCTTCAATATCTGCAATCTTACTCTTATAATAGAAATTTGTAAAAAAATGAAAGGTAAAATCAACCTCCTTTATATCGGAACTAAAATCATTTTTGTTAAATAAAAAGCCAAAAGAAATTTTAGCCCCATTTTTATTAATGAAATTAGGTCTATATAAAATAGTTAAAAGTAGAGTTAAAGCGTATACGATTAGAGTAAAAGTTTTGTAATGATCAGGAATTTTGTAAAATACAGAAAAAAGAATAATAAATAATTGTGTAGTTATTACCATAAAAAAACAAAAAGTCCAGACTTGTACTCTTTTAAAATAAATATTTTTAAATGAGAATTTAAATAAAATATTATAAATGTAATAAAGACAAAATAAATTAAATAAAATAAAATCTAATTCTAAAAAAAAATTGAGATACATAGGCAGGTTAACACTATTAGATTTTGAAAAAACAGTATCATATCCGACAATTTCTACATAAAATATCAAAAAAATATAAATTGTATAAGCGGTAATTACATAAATATTTGCAATCCTTTTGTGTTGGATAAAATATAAATTAGTGAATATTTGAACCAATGAAGTTCCAACAAGCATTGGGCAAACCATTATAATAAGTTTAAACTGATCCAGCCCCGTCCTGATAAGTAAACAGAAGAAACCAACACCAATAGAAAGAACAAGTAATAAGAAAAAGATTTTTAGTTTAAGGGGAGATTTAAATCGAATGAGGACGTCAAATAAAACGATAATAGCAAAAATAAATAAAAAAAAATAGGAGCTATTTGCAAGTGAATCTGGAGTGAATCTCATTTTATAAAATAATTTCTAACTATAACCAATGACTAAGAATTAATCGTTGGATTTATAAAATTAAATAAATTTTGATTTTACACATTTTATTTGCCAAATTATTGTTGTCCTATTTTATAAAACAGTAATAATAAATCAACTATATATATAATAAAAATAAAATAGTAAGTAGAAAGATATAGTCAAATTTAGAATTTCAACTCCAAAACAACCCTGCTACTAGCAGCAAATTCTTCCAAACTCGCTCCTATGGAAGCCACAAACCTTCATTGCTGCATTTTAGCGAAAGCGAAAAAACGACCTCATAAGATGGGTTGTCCCATTTTTAACCTTTCCATTTTATTTCCACCAGCAACGCTTTATCTTCTATTATTGCGATTAGCTGATTGATGCATATTTTTAAAAAATTGCACCATTTAACCTGCCAAATTGATAAGTTTACATTTATTATCCAAGTTCAACGAAATTGTACTAATATTATTGAAATTTACCCCATTGCACCTAAGTGTATACACAAAATCAATAAATATTAGTAAAAAAAATAAAATGGCCGAAGAAACTACAAATTCAATCATCGCAAAAATATTGGTAGCCTTAGAAAGTCTAATTCCAATATATATTCAAAATCCAATAGATGAAAAAATTGCTAATGGAAACGTTGCTGTTTGTATCATAGATGAAAATGGCAATGTACAGGGCAAAATGTATGGAACCAATAAAGCAAAATCAAGACAAATCTATAAAATAGCTTGGACAAAAGCCAGTCAAGTTTGGCTAACCGGCATTAAGACGGGTGAATATGAGCAATTAGTTTTTAATAAAATCATTGAAGAAAATAGCAATGGGATAGAATCTCCTGATTTAATTGGCTGGGAAGGAGGACAACCGCTAATTTTGCCGGATGGATCGGTGCTCTCTGTTGGATTTAGTGGATTTAGAGGAGTGGTAGATTTAGAAATTATGGAAAAAGCCCTTACAATAGCTATCAATTAATAAATAAAATATAATGACTTACCAAGCAAACCCAGACCGTTACAAAAACATGCCCTATCGTAGATGTGGCAAAAGTGGCTTACTACTTCCTGCTTTATCATTGGGCCTATGGCACAACTTTGGCGCAATCGATGAACTCGAAAATGCGCGTTCCATTTTAAAAACTGCTTTTGATGCAGGGATTACCCATTTTGATCTTGCCAATAATTACGGTCCGCCTGCAGGGTCTGCGGAAGAAACTTTTGGAAAAATTTATAAAGATGATTTTAAAAAATACCGTGATGAGCTGGTCATTTCTACCAAAGCTGGTTGGGGAATGTGGAGTGGCCCTTATGGTGATTGGGGATCAAAAAAGTATTTAGTAGCTAGTTTAGACCAAAGCTTACAAAGAATGGGATTAGACTATGTTGATATCTATTATCACCACAGACCAGATCCACAAACACCGCTAGAAGAGACAATGAGGGCGTTGGATTTAATCGTGCGCCAAGGCAAAGCATTGTATGTTGGAATATCCAGCTATAATGCCGCTGATACAGAAAAGGCAATTTCAATGCTAAACAGTCTTGGTACTAAATGTTTAATTCATCAACCAAGATATTCCATGTTTGATCGATGGATTGAAAACGGCTTACTCGATGTATTGGACAATACTGGAACAGGCTGTATTACCTTCTCCTCTCTTGAACAGGGCCTTTTAACAAACACATATTTAAAAGGAATTCCAGCTGATTCAAGAGCTGCGAACAAAAGAGGTAATGGCGCAATTGAAAG
>CANIMM010000093.1 GCA_947468255.1 Chitinophagaceae bacterium
CCTGTTTTATCATCACTCATAAAATAAAATTATGCACGAACTAGTTACAAAAATTGCTGAGCAAGCTGGCATCAGTACCGATCAAGCAAATACTGCGCTGGAAACAGTAAAAACTTATGTAATAGAAAAATTTCCTATGATGGCAGGTGCCGTGGATAACCTTTTTGGGGCTTCGCAAGATTCAGCCTCTTCTGGTACAACCATACCACCGCCCGCTCCAGAACCTAAAGCCGAAGAGCACCCTATTATTGATAAAATTAATGAGGCACTTCATAGCGAAACCAGTCACAAAATGGAAGCGTTTGCAATCAATGCAGTCAACAAAGCTGAAGATGCGATCGATGTGGTAAAAAACAAACTGAACAATTTACTGGGAGGGGATAAAAAATAAAAGTTGGGCAGCATCAGTTGTAATAGGATTGGCAATGGACTTCGCCAACTGAGAAGCCATTCCCGATTTTTTTCAATCATCCTAACTGCTATGGTGAACCAACCGTTAAGTAAGGTGCTACCTTATTGAAAACATCCGCTGTAATGGTCATTATTTTCTTGATATCTTCCACTGCCAAAAAATTCCCATGCTGTAACCGATATCGAACAATTGCATTACTGATTGCATATCGGAGATAAGGATGTTTTTTCATCTCTTCAATATCAGCTGTATTGATATTTATTTTTGTTAGCGCAATATTGGAAATACTTAATTGTGGCTTTATTTTCTGAAAGGTTGAATCAGCCAATCCAAAAGTTTCTCCTATTTGCTCCACCGCATAAAACCCTCCGAGCTTATCCCTGAAATTAATAATGCGTTGGGATAATTTGCTGCCAATCCCCGGCAACGAAATAAATGCAGCGGTATCTGCCTTATTGATATCAATAAAAGAAACTGAGTAAACAGCCGCTCCAGGCAACTTTTTTTTAAATTCCTTTTCTTCTGAAAAACGAGTTGCTTGAAGATTTTGAATTTGAACATAGGGGATCAGGCGTTTTACCTCATCAGGATGAAGTCCCCATATTTTTCCGATATCCTCCCTTTTGTAAAATCGGCCGCCTTTGGATAAGAAATGCTGAATAGTAGCAATGGTGGTTTCCCTAAGGCCTAATCTTTTCCAATCGGATGAACTGGCTGTGTTTGGATCAAAATAAAACAACTCGCCTTTTGTAGGTTGATTGCTAACAGACCGATTGGATGATTGTATCAAATTCTCTCCTTCATTTCGGTTGCTGAATTGTTTTGTTTGAGCTGTTTGTTGTATTGAAAGAGAAGCAATCTCCTTTTTAAAAATTGCAGCATTGGTAGTCCCTGGCTTTATAAAAAAGGGATACAAAAAAGGAAGCCCAATAAAAAAAACTATTAGAAAAACCAACACGAGTATGCCGGTTCTTTCCTTCTTACTAAAATTAAAATAATCAGCAATAAAATGCTTCCACATAACTTACCGGATGAGTTGCCAAATTAATAACTATCCATTGCATTTGCAATACGCTTCTTGAGCAAATAACTAACCGAAAGAAAGCTGCATGCCATCATAGGCAAGCTCAATTCCATTGGGGAGATCACTATTTATCTCTTGGTGCTTACCCAACTGGTGGCTAACATGGGTGAAATAAGCCTGGGGAACCTTTACTTCCTGAACAAGTTCCGTGGCCTCCCATAAAGTGAAATGGGAAAGATGTTTTTTATGTCGCAATGCATTTAAAATAAGTATTTCACTTCCTTTTATTTTTTCCTTCTCCGATTCTTCCATTCTATTGGCATCCGTAATATAGGTGAAGTTGCCGAAGCGAAATCCAAAAACCGGCATATGTAAGTGCCAAACCAAAATCGGTATCACCGGAATATCGCCGATTGAAAAAGGCGTAAGATCGATGGTGTTTAAATTTATCTGAGGAATACCAGGATATTTTTTATCCGTAAAAATATAATAGAATTCACGCTTCAATGACTCTTGGGTTAACGCATTGGCATACACTTCCATTGGATTACCCGAATTAAAAGTAAACGCTTTAACGTCGTCGAGCCCTGCAATATGATCCTTATGAGGATGGGTATATAAAACTGCATCCAATTTTTTCACTTGTTCACGAAGCATCTGATAGCGGAAGTCTGGCGTGGTATCTATCACAAAAGAAGTGGTGGCACTTTGCACCAAAATACTACTTCGCAAACGCTTGTCTTTTGTATCATCCGACATACATACCCTGCAGTCGCAGGCTACCATAGGAACCCCACTACTGGTTCCAGTTCCTAAAAAAGTTATGGTTAATGGGGGGCACTGCACAGCCCAAAAATAATCATTTGAAAATAAGGAATCTGAAAAAAATAAGGAACCGAGGGGTAATTAAGCAATCAATAGGCTGAAATAGCCATTTTAAGTTGAGTCATGAATCAGTAAACAAGGGGGGATTATTATCTATCTTGGGCAAGACTCATCACTTCGTCATACATTTTTTGACTTTCATGGGTAAGCGAATCAAAATGGATATCCAATTGGGGTAATAGGTCAATCAAGGTGTTAATCCTTCCTTCCGTCTGCAAAAATTTATTCAGCACCACCACCCTTTTTTCCTGTAGAATACAATAGCCACTTTGGAAATTGCCCCTTTCATACCGAATCACATATTTGCTTTCAGCGGCTACCTTTTCAATTTTATCTAATATATTTTGTGTGTATTTCATGACCTCAATACCTGAAATTCATTTTAATGTTCAATATCTAGTGCAACTTCCTATTTATGACTAACAATAAAAAATAACTTTTTCAACAATCGTTGATAAATAAAACAGCTATTTATGCAAAAAAATGAATTTTAACACTTTGCCATTCTAGTATTTATTTTTTCTGAGCCCTGGTAAGCCATATTGGATTGACAAAAGGAAGGATTGGCAAGGCCTGTGGTGGATGAATTACTTATTCGTCATCCTTATGATTGGCACAATCATTTCTTCCAAACTTACGCCGCCATGTTGAAAAGTGTTTTTATAATAATTTACAAAATGATTGTAATTGTTAGGATAACAAAGAAAAAGGTCGCCCTTGGCAAAAATAAAAGAGGAATTAATAGTAGGGGTTGGCAATCCTGCATCTTTCGGATTTTTAAATGCCAACACCTCTTTTGGCTCATAATTTAAGTTTCGTCCGTGCTTGTAGCGCAGGTTGGCAGTAGTTTGCTTATCCCCTATCACTTTTGCAGGAGATTTCACCCTCACACTTCCATGATCTGTACCTACTATCAAGGTTATTTTTTTGTCTGCAATTTTCTTTAAAGCCTGATGAAGGGGAGAATGTTCAAACCAACTTTGTGTGATACTTCGATAACTGGTTTCATCACTCGCCAACTCCTTCAGTACTTCCATTTCTGTTCTTGCATGACTGAGCATATCAACAAAATTGTAAACAATCACATTGATATCATTGGTGAGCATATTGTGAATATTATCCACCAGCTTTTGCCCATCTTGATGATTGGTAATTTTGGTATACGAATATTTCAGATCAGCTTTTCCCAGCCGCTTTAACTGGGCCTTTAAAAAATCTTCTTCAAACATATTTTTGCCACCCTCTTCCTCATCATTTTTCCATTGGGCGGGAAATGCTTTTTCTATATCGATCGGCAACATACCGGCAAAAATGGCATTACGTGCGTATTGGGTAGCAGTAGGCAAAATGCTGTAAAAAGTTTCCTCCTCATGAATGCGAAAACTTTCCGCCAAAATTGGTTGTATGATTTTCCATTGATCAAAACGCAGGTTGTCGATTAATACAAAAAAAAGCGGTGTGCCCTTTTCAACATGGGGTAACACTTTATACTTCATCAGGGTATGACTCATGATAGGCGCATCTGCAATTGTATTACCCACCCAGCTTGAAAAATTTTTGGAAACAAATTTAAAGAACTCTGTGTTGGCTTCTGTCTTTTGAGCTTGAAACACTTCCTGCATTTCGGGACTATCACTTTTTTTCATTTCCAACTCCCAATACACCAGTTTTTTATAAATCTCCATCCACTCAATATAGTTGGGATTGCTGTTGAGCGCCATAAACAAACTACTGAATTCCTGCTGGTAGGCCGAGGTGGTTTTTTCAGCAACGAGCCTTTTATTATCAATCAGTTTTTTTAAGCTTAGCCATACCTGATTAGGATTTACCGGCTTAATTAAATAGTCACTGATTTGGGCACCAATGGCTTCGTCCATCAAATTTTCCGCCTCATTTTTTGTGATCAGTACTACTGGTAAATTACTATTTACTTCCTTAATTTGTTGAAGCGCTTGCAAGCCGGATATACCGGGCATGCTCTCGTCCATCAATACCACATCCACCACATTATTTTTTACAAATTCCACCGCATCAAAACCGTTCGTCTTGGTATGAACTTCATAGCCCTTATTTTCTAAAAATAATATTTGCGATGTAAGGTTTTCGATTTCGTCATCTACCCAAAGTATAATTGACATGCTTATTAATTGGTTTTAAATTGAATGGCGACTCATCATTGGATGTCGCCTTTTTTATAAAATTTACAAATGCTTCCAGAAAATGTGCTACTGGCGGTAAAGCTAACGGTTAACAAACAGTTTGGGAGGGTTATTTGGAAAGCATGCAGCCAACCGTTACCCTGATTTGCCCATCCGCTCAGCTGATCGCTACAAATTTAATTTTTTAATGTTATGCTACCCAGCTTTATTTAGCTTTGTGCATCTTTTAACAAAAAAGGAATTAGATTGATGGCTCAACGGCTGAACTAAATTCAAAAAGCAGAAAGTAACCAATGTTATCGAGAAAAATAATCAATGATCCGGTTTACGGATTTATCACCATTGACGATGAGCTCATCCTAAAAATTATTGCGCATCCCTATTACCAGCGACTTCGCCGCATTCACCAAATGGCGATGGCATTGCTGGTTTATCCGGGTGCGGTGCATACGAGGCTACACCACTCACTGGGTGCCTACCACCTCATGCGCAATGCGCTGCATGAATTGAAAAACAAAGGAGTAGAAATAACACCAGCCGAAGAACAAGCAGCCAAGATTGCTATATTATTGCATGATATTGGCCATGGCCCTTTTAGCCATGCATTGGAAAATGTGTTACTAGAGGGGATGCATCATGAAACCATCTCCCTGCTGCTAATGAAGGAACTGAACAAGCAATTTGGTGGCCAATTGCAAATGGCCTTGGATATTTTTACCAATGAATATCCGAAAAAATTCCTACACCAGCTCATTAGTGGCCAATTAGACGTTGACAGAATGGATTACCTTACCCGCGACAGTTTTTTTAGTGGTGTAAGCGAAGGGGTAATCGGATATGATCGGATATTGAAAATGCTAACCGTACACCATGGGGAGCTGATGGTAGAAGAAAAGGGGATTTATTCTATTGAGAAATTTTTGGTTTCCCGCCGCCTGATGTATTGGCAGGTATACCTTCACAAAACGGTGATTTGTGCCGAACAAATGCTGGTAAGAATTATCAAACGAGCCAAATACATAAAAGCTCCCACCCAACTGCCACTCAACCAGTTTATCAATGAGCCCGCCGGCTCGGTAACACTTGAACAGTTTTGTACCCTTGATGATTATGATATTATTTCGGCAATTAAAGGCTGGTGCAGCCATGAGGACAAAGTGCTGTCTTTTTTAAGCAAGGGTATCCTTAACCGTGAGCTACTGAAAGTGAAATATTTTGGCGAGCCGGTTGATAATAAATGGATAGTAGAAAAAACACAGGAAGCCATGCAAAAAATGGATATCAGTGCCGAAGATGCATCTTGGCTGGTATTTACCGGCGCTGCTTCGGGCAGCACCTATAATTTTGAAGACGAACGCATCAATATCTTATTTAAAGATGGATCGGTAAAAGATATCTCAGAAGTGGATGACGCACTGATTAGTAAAAACCTGGGTGGAAAAATCAAGAAATATTATTTTTGCTATTTGCGATAAAAATGCTTGCAACAGAAAAAGATCGTATATTCCTTATAGTTATCACTTAAACTGGTACTGATATTATTTCAAATCCCCTCACAAATAGTCGGGGCATAAAAAATTAAATACCTTTGCCAAAACTTTGAAAATACGCATGGACGCAAACTTCAATCCTGACAAGCAACATACATTGGCCGCCATAGTAAGTATCTCTGGTACTGGGCTCCATACTGGTATCAATGTAGATATGACCCTCAAGCCGGCAAATCCTGGTTTTGGATTCCAGTTTCAACGGGTGGATTTACCCGGAATGCCGATCATTAAAGCCGATTGCGATCTGGTGACCGATACATCCCGTGGCACTACATTGGAATTGGGAGATGCCAAGGTAAGCACGGTAGAGCATATCCTAGCAGCACTTGTAGGGCTTGGCGTCGACAATTGCCTCATTGAGGTAAATGGCCCGGAAATACCGATTATTGATGGAAGCAGTGAGCCCTTTGTTAAAATAATTGAATCAAAAGGGGTAATAGAACAAGATGCAGCCAAAGCTTGGTATAGCATCGACACAAACATTACCTACTACGATGAAAGTAAGAGGGTTGAAATCACTGCGTTACCCTCTCTTGAGTACAAAATAACCACCCTGATCGACTTTAATTCTCCGGTACTAGGCACCCAACATGCTACACTAAAAAGCATGAAGGATTTTAAATCAGAAATAGCTCCTTGCCGAACTTTTTGTTTTTTACACGAACTGGAAGCCCTACTCGAAAATAACCTAATCAAGGGAGGTGATATTAATAACGCAATCGTAGTAGTTGACAAGCCCATCACCACCCAAGAAATGGGCCGATTGGCAAAAGCCTTCGGAAAAGAACAAATGGAAGTAAAAAGTGAAGGCTATCTCAATAACCTTGAACTACGCTTTCCCAATGAACCTGCCAGGCATAAACTACTGGATATTATTGGAGACCTTGCGCTTTCGGGATATGCAGTAAAAGGGCATATCATCGCTAACAGACCAGGACATAGCAGCAATGTTGCTTTCGCAAAAAAATTAAAACAGTACATCAAAAAGAATAAACATACCAAGGATATTCCCATTTATGACCCTAACCAGCCAGCGGTATACAATTTACAACAAATCGAAGCTACCCTTCCACACCGATACCCTTTTTTGTTGGTTGATAAAATAATAGAACTTTCAGACAAGCAAATCGTAGGTATCAAAAATGTAACCTTCAATGAATTCTTTTTTCAGGGTCATTTTCCTGGAAACCCTGTTATGCCGGGCGTTTTACAGGTAGAGGCCCTAGCCCAAACTGGTGGAATTCTTTGCATCAATGCCATGCCCGAAGGAAAGTATGATACTTATTTTATAAAAATAGACAATTGTAAATTTAAACAAAAAGTAGTGCCTGGTGACACCATGATTTTAAAAATGGAACTCATAGAACCTATTCGCCGTGGTATCTGTGTAATGAGAGGTAGCGTGTATGTAGGCAATAAGCTATGCACTGAGGGTGACTTGACGGCACAGTTGGTAAAGCGGCCCTAACAGCTATTTGCCCAATGATAGCATTTTAAAAATAGTGCTGTCTAAATAATCGTCCTCTATTAGATTAAGATTGAACCATTTGTATACTGTCAAAATTTCAAACTAACTATGATTCATCCTCATACATACATTCACCCCAATGCCAAGCTGGCTACCAATGTAAAAATTGATCCGTTTAGCGTTATTCATCCAAATGTGGAAATTGGTGATGGCACTTGGATTGGCAGCAATGTGACCATCATGGAAGGGGCAAGAATTGGAAAAAACTGCCGGATTTTTCCAGGAGCGGTAATTGCTGCTATTCCGCAAGACCTCAAATTCGACAATGAAGCAACGACCGTAGAAATCGGAGATAATACCACCATCCGCGAGTTTGTAACCATTAATCGTGGCAGCAAAGACCGCTGGACCACCAAGGTGGGAAACAATTGCCTTATCATGGCTTACAGCCATATTGCACATGATTGCAAAGTGGGAAACAATTGTATTATGAGCAACAATACCCAGATGGCAGGCCATGTAACGGTGGGAGATTATGCGATATTGGGTGGCATGTGCGCCATTCATCAATTTGTACAAATTGGGCAACATGCTTTTGTAAGTGGAGGAAGTCTGGTTAGCAAAGATGTTCCGCCTTATATCAAAGCTGGCAGAACGCCGCTGAGTTATGCAGGGGTTAATTCAGTTGGATTAAAACGCAGGGGATTTTCATTGGACAGTATCAACCAGATACTGGATATCTACCGCATCATTTACAACAAATCAATGAATACTTCCCAAGCGCTGAATTTTATTGAAGAAGAATTGCCTGCTACAGACGAAAGGGATGAAATCGTTACATTTATCCGTGATAGCGGAAGGGGGATCATTAAAAGATTTACGAAGGGAAGTATGGATGATGAATAATTGACTGCCTTTTAACCTAGAGAAAACAATAAGCAACACTCTTTTATATTGCATGGTATCGTAATTTATAAATCTTAATTCTGCTTATTCCAAAATCAATTTAGAGCTGAATGGAACAGGACCTCAAATGCAAATCACACTAACGAATACCGGTAAACGCTATAACAGAGAATGGATATTCCGTCACTTTGACTATGCATTTTTAGCAGGGAAAAAATATGCCATTACCGGATCCAACGGCTCAGGCAAATCAACCTTGCTGCAGGTAATAGCCGGCGCAATTACACACAATGAAGGGGAAATTAAAATGACATTGAATGGCAGTCTGCTACTGGAAGAAAATTGTTATCAATACCTTTCCATCGCTGCCCCTTACTTGGAGCTAATTGAAGAAATGACTGCCATCGAATTCCTATCCTTCCATGCCGATTTCAAACCCCTTACTTGCCCAATAGAAACGATACTCTCCCTAATCAATCTTGAAAAGGCTGCTTATAAACAAATCAGGTATTACAGCAGCGGAATGAAACAGCGGCTAAAACTAGCACAGGCATTCTTTTGCTCAGCACCCGTTTTATTACTTGATGAACCCACCACTAATTTAGATGCCGAAGGAGTTGCATTATTCCAACAACTGATTGCTGAGCATACCCACCAAAAGTTGGTAATCATCAGCAGCAATGATCCACAGGAATATAACTTTTGTGATGAAGTAGTGGCGATTGGGAAATATAAATAAACTATCCATGCTTCTAAAAAATCTCGCGCTGATTTTCGCAAATGGAATCCCCTTTAACGCCTACTTGCAATCAACAAATCCAGATCGGTATATTTAAGATCAAAACGCTGACTCAGGTGAAAATTGGTAAGGCTTCCTTTAAATAAATAGATACCGCTGCGAATATTTGCTTTGTACCATACGGCATGGTCAATTCCCCCATCATCTGCTGTTTCGAGCAACAAGGGCATCAATACATTACTGATAGCCTGCGATGCAGTTCGGGCAAATCCGCTGGGAATATTGGGCACGCAATAATGAATTACATCAAATTTCAGAAAAACCGGCTTTTCGTGGGTGGTAACTTCACTGGTTTCAAAACAACCACCCCTATCAATACTAACATCTACGATAATGCTTCCTGGTCGCATATTGCTCACCATTTCTTCCGTAGCGATAATGGGTGTACGCCCAGCAGAACTGCTTAACGCACCTACTGCTACATCACAGGTTTTCAACTGCTTTGCCAATATTTTCGGCTCAATCACAGAAGTCCACAAACGGTCGCCGATATTATTTTGCAGCCGCTTCAGTCGGTAAATACTATTGTCAAAAATCTTTACACTGGCTCCCATCGCTAATGCAGTGCGGGCAGCATATTCGCCCACAATCCCTGCACCAATGATAATGACCTTAGTAGGAGGAATTCCGCTGATACCGCCCACCAACACGCCCTTCCCATTATTTGCCTTACTTAAATATTGCCCCGCAATCAACATCACCGCACTACCCGCAATCTCACTCATGCTTCTTACAATTGGATTATGCCCGGTATCATCTTTTAGATTTTCAAAACTTAAGGCAGTAATTTTCTTCTCCATCATCTTCTGCAAGATTTCTCTTTTCATCACAGATAAATGTATCGGAGAAATGATATACTGATTTAGCTTTAGC
>CANIMM010000094.1 GCA_947468255.1 Chitinophagaceae bacterium
CCTTTAGGCCCCATTTCAACCTCAAAGGTAACCTTGCTATTTTCTTTTATATTATCTTGAAAGGCATTCATATGAACGAATACACTTTCTTGTGATTCAAGATCCTTGATGAATCCATATCCCTTTGATTCATTAAAAAAGGTAACGGTACCTTTTCTTATTAAGTCGGCAGGGTCAAAAGGCTTTTGTTTTGGTACACCTATTTCAATATCTTCCACATTTACTTTAATCATTTTTCGTGGATCGGGAGGGGTGGAGGAAAGGTTGCCATTTTCATCAATATAGGCAATCATATCATCAAAAGATTTGCCGTCTTTGGCATTATCCTTTCTTTCTTGTTTTTTTTCTTCTTTGTCCTTTTTGTTCTTTTGTTTTTTCTTTTCTCGTTCTTTTTTACTCCAGGTTTCCTGTGATTTGGCCATAATGTCTAATGATTGTTTTTTATTTTCTATTATTGGAAAGAGGAAAGATCCGTTTCCAATATTGGTGTATTATTACGAATTTATTCAATGTATTTGGCTGAAGGTACTAAATTTCTGCCCTTCTGTCAAATGCATATTGAAAATATTGAAAAAAATAGCCTCCAGTAGCTACTGGGTAATCTGAGCTGGCATATAATGGCTCAATTTTTATCCTTTAGGCTTTCGCAGCCCATTGTAAAAACATTTTTCCTAAGTCCGATAATTCGGCTAATTTCAGCTTTCCTTAATTTCAACCATTTAACGCTTATTTATAAGGTATGAACCAAAAGCAGTATAGTTTATTTTCCCTTCCTGTGATTGTAGGGTCATTGGGTTTTTTTGTTGATATCTATGACCTATTGCTTTTTAGTATTGTGCGAAAATCAAGTTTCAGGGACTTAGGGGTTGCAGCCTCCGATATGAAAAATATTGGCGAAAATATTATCAGCTGGCAGATGCTTGGCCTAACCATTGGAGGAATTGTATGGGGTATTATCGGTGATAAAAAAGGACGAAAACATGTGTTGTTTGGTTCAATTTTTCTTTATTCATTGGCTACTGTTGCCAATGGATTTGTAACCAATATTGATCAGTATACGTTGCTGCGTTTTATTGCAGGACTAGGATTAGCCGGTGAGCTGGGGGCAAGCATAACCCTTACCAGTGAACTATTACCTAAAGAAAAGCGCGGTATTGCGGCTGCTATTATTGCAACCAGTGGGGTGATGGGAACAGTTACTGCCTATTTTGTTCATTACCTGAGCAATGAAAATTGGCGCTTGTGCTATTTTATTGGTGGAGCGATGGGGATTGCCTTATTATTTTTGAGGGTTAGTGTGTTGGATAGTAAAATGTATGATACGGCCAAAAATGCCCAGGTTAAAATGGGGAATTTTTTGATGATCTTGATGAACCGGGAACGGTTTTTTAGGTACTTAAGGGCGATCACTATTGGATTGCCCGTGTGGTATGTGATTGGTTTATTAATTAGTTTTTCTGATGAATTTGCTACTCGGTTTGGCATAGTTAATTTTGATCAGCCCAAGGCCTTGATGCTTCAATATGTAGCATTGGTTTTTGGAGATATGGGCGCAGGTTTTTTGAGTAATTATATTAAAAGCCGTAAAAAAACGTTGCTAATATTCTACGGAATTCTTTCATTTTTTTTCATCTTATTCTTTGCTTTAAAGGGTGGCGGCAGTGCTTTCAATATGTACTTACTGTGTATGGGACTTGGTTTTGGATCGGGTATTTCAGTGTTGTACATTACGATGAGTGCCGAGCAGTTTGGAACCAACCTGAGGGCTACGGCGGCTATTTCAATACCCAATCTTGTGCGCGGCTTTCTACCTTTAATATTACTGCTTTTTAAATTTTTGAGGGGAAATTCCATGCTCAATAATTATGTTACTGCCGCATGGGTTACAGGTGTAGTCGTTTTGGCTATCGGGCTAGTTTCTGTATTTTTTACCCATGAAACATTTGGCAAAGACTTAGACTTTATTGAAGAATAAATACATTTTTTAGGGCCCCCGAAAACAGGTTGAATAGCAATACATTTTATTTTATTCGATTCGATTGAAAACCTACCTTGCATTTTAATCAAGTCTATAACAGATAGGAGGGAAATTACTTATGTATATTATCGAAAATGAAACGCTTCGGGTAGAAGTAAATCCAATGGGGGCTGAGTTGAACAGTCTATTTAATAAGTCAACGGGGCTTGAATATATTTGGAGCGGGGACCCTGCATTTTGGGGAAAGAAGTCTCCGGTTTTATTCCCTATTGTCGGCAATTTAAAGGATAACCAATATTTTTTCGATGGCAAAAGCTACGAAATGAATCGGCATGGTTTTGCAAGGGAAAAAATGTTTACTGTTATCAGCCAGCAATCTAGCGTTATCCAATTTGAATTGCAATCTGATTGGCAGACTTTACAAGTGTTTCCATTTCAATTTATCTTTTCGATTATTTACACAATAGCATCCGGCAGTTTGTCTGTTTGTTACCAGGTTAAAAATAAAGGGACGGAAATGATGCATTTCTCTGTGGGAGGCCATCCCGCATTTCGATTACCGCTTACAGATAAGTTAAAGTATGAGGATTATTATTTATTTTTTAATAAAAAAGAGCTTGCTGGTCGTTGGCCAATCAGTCAAACGGGTTTGATAGAAAGGACATCGGTACCATTATTAGATAATAGCCAAAAGCTATGTTTATCGAAATCTTTATTTTACAAGGACGCCATTGTGTTCAAGGAACTTGACTCAGATGAGGTTCAGGTGAAATCCGATCTTCATACTGCTGGTTTGAGTTTTTCCTTTAAAGGGTTTCCCTATTTGGGTATTTGGGCGGCAAAAAATGCCGATTTTATTTGCATTGAACCTTGGTGTGGAATTGCAGATAGCGTGGATAGTACGCAGTTACTTGCTGAAAAAGAGGGGGTTATTCATTTGAGTGCAGAGGAGGTTTTTGAAAGAACCTGGATGGTTACTACCTGGTAAATTGGGATCCCATCATTGATCGCTGTAATCAATTCCTAAGGGTAATTTTTTATTGGAAATAGGCTGTATGATGATTTTTATTTTTTGCTGATTATATTTGCTCAATATGAAAGCCATAATCACGCTATTTTTAATCATCCTGGTTGGGGGGATCTCTTGCAAAAAAAAACAAACCCCACTTACTAGGGAAGAAGTAATTGCAGTTATTAAACGATTCGATGAGGGCTGGAAAGGTAAAAACCTGTTAGTGGTAGATTCTTTATTGGCGCCAGCTTATATTTATTTTACCCAGTCGGGGGGCACATTTGGCCGAAGCAAGCTGGTTGAAACGGCTGGATCATCAGAATATCTGCTTGATAGTGCTGAGCGAATGGAATATCAAGTAGAATTATTCGAAAATACAGCTGTGGTAAGTACCCGTTGGATTGGCAAGGGCGTTTATAAAGGCGTTTATTTCGATGAAAACCAGCGCTGTAGTTTGACTATTATTAAAATTAAGAATAAGGTTCAAATTTTATCAGAACATTGCACTCCCATTAATCCCCTTCATTTATTTCATTGATGAGGACGCTTATTGTGGCAATTTAATTGAAAGTTTCCTTTCTGCTTTGATTAACCTTCGTTTTTATTTGACTTGTTTTGGGTTGGGCACTGCTTTTTGATTCATTTCCGTATAATCATATTCTGAAAAAACAATTCAAATATATATATTAATTATTTAATAAAATAGGCTGGTTTTACCGCTAGAAGTTCTGTACATTTACAAAAAATTACCAAAATGAAAATCTTTGTAGCTGGTTTGCCGTACGATTTGGATGATGCAGAATTGGAAGAGATATTTGAAAAATTTGGAACGGTAGCTTCTGCGAAAGTGGCTATGGATAAGGAGACCGGAAAAAGTAAGGGGTTCGCTTTTGTAGATATGCCCAATAGTATTGAAGCCAAGGATGCAATAGAAAGCATGAATGATATTTCACTTGGTAAAAAACCACTGGTAGTGAAAGAAGCCGAAGATCGCAACGCCGGCGCTCGGCCTGGTATGAACAGAAGCCCCAATGCAGGTGGTTACAATAAGCCGGGGTTTAACAATGACCGTAACCGCTAAAAAATCTGAATGTATCCTTACGGGTATTCAATTTTCAGTTTTCTTTCAAAAATAACTTTTTGTTTATTTAAAGTATGCATGCATCCTGCTAACGGAGTTTGCCCTAAACATTTATTGTAGCCAATCATATTATTCTACTTTCTTGGCCACTCGCTGCCTTCCTAAATTACTCCTTGAATGAATCGTTTAATCCCATTTCAAAATACTCTTTGTAACTAGTAGTTGATAATCTTCTATTTTTGTGTTGGTTCAATTCATACTAACTTGTAATTATTTGCTTAATCATGATTGATTTTTCAACTGTCGCTATAAAAAAAATGGCCATTCATTTTGTTGGCAATAAAAGCAAAGAGGAAGGCGTTTACTTATCCAAAAATGTGTTTACTTTTTTTAAAGACGAAATTGAAGAAAGTTTTTTACAATATTTCATCGAACCATTTCGGAAGGTTGCTGAGTTTTACAATTTTTATCATCCAGCCGAAATTGAACTCAATGAGGTAAAAAGCTTTGCTACTTCAATTTTTTCTGAAACATGCAGTTTCGAAGAAGTGTCTGAAAAAATTGCTAAAACCTTATATGACAAGTCCGATCATCCCAATATAAATGCCGGCGAATTAATGATAGTTTGGTTTACCGGTTGCTCATTCGATAGCGAAACGGTTGATGCCATTGGTATTTTTAAATCAGAAACAAAGGATACATTTATTAAGCTACAGCAACTAGGCGGTTCGTACGATTACCAATTAGATGCAGGTATTAATATCAAAGAAATGGATAAAGGCTGCATCATTCTAAATACCAGCCAAGAGAAGGAGATGATTGTAACGGTATTGGATAATACCAATAAGTTGAAGGGAGCAAAATACTGGATGGATGATTTTTTAAAATTAATTAGTTGTCAAGATAGTTTCCATTTTACAAAGGATTATTTAGATGTAGCTAAGAAATTTGTAACCGAAGGGATGTCGGAAGTTTTTGATCTTTCAAAGGCTGATAAAATCGATTACCTCAATAAGTCGATCAACTATTTTAAAAAAAATGATCACTTTGCTGAGGAGGATTTTTTACAAGATGTATTTGAGCACAGTGAGGTAATTGAAAATTTTAACCGGTTTAAGGATAAATATTCCAATGATCACCACCTTGTACTAGACAGTGAATTTGATATTTCCAATAAGGCAGTAAAAAGCCAGGCTAGGGTATTTAAAAGTATCCTGAAATTGGATAAAAATTTCCATATTTACATACATGGCAACAAGGAACTCATAGAAAAAGGAACCGAATCTGACGGAAGAAAATACTATAAAATTTATTATGACCAGGAAGTATAGTTCAGTGAGCTGTTAACTTTTACCCACTCTTTTTATTGCGTCCATTACCGCTTTTATTGCCATATAGAAGTCTATCTCTATTTGGGAACTCGGCATTGCTTAACTTTTATTAGAACCATTATTTTGTTCAATTATTGTTGTAGTACTTTTACGATAAATAGAAATAGCGTTATTCTACAATTGGTGCTAAATATTATGATGAATTTTGTTGTGTAAAGCAGGGGTTCTCCACCAGCTTTCAAAGTCCAATACCTGTATTGTATTTATGTAACAACAAAATCAATATTTTATGAAATCCCTTATCCAATTATCTGACCAAGAGCTGGTAAACCTATACCTAGGTGGCGATTCAGACGCTTTTTCCACCCTAGTGCTTCGTTACAAAAGTAAATTGTATACTTCAATTTATTTACTCTTAAAAGACAAATACCTGGCAGAAGATATGTTTCAGGATGTGTATATTCGGGTAATTGATAAGTTGAAAAAAGGGCTGTATAAGGAGGAGGGTAAATTCCTTCCCTGGGTTATGCGCATTGCTCATAATATGTGCCTAGATCACTTTAGAAAAGTAAAGCGTTTACCTGCTATGAAAATGAGTGATGATTCGGATTTTTTTGAGCAATTAGATATTTCAGCTCCCGGATCCGATAGCCGTATGATGGCTGCAGAAACTAGTACTCAGGTTAGGGAAATATTGGATATGCTTCCTGATGAACAGCGTGAAATAATAATATTACGGCACTATGCTGATTTAACTTTTAAGGAAATTGCTGCTTTAAAGCATATCAGTATCAACACTGCATTGGGGCGTATGCGATATGGGTTAATCAACCTGCGTAAAACAATTTTTGACAAACAAGTTGCCTTATAAAATCGCTCGGTTGTAAATTTTATTTGACAATCGGTGTATCCGTAAAAAAAACTGGTAAGGTTCAAATTAAGGATTGAATCTTACCAGTTTTTTACATACAATAGTATGGATGCTATTCTTCCGGAGGGGCAGGTTTTTTAATTCCAGTTCTTTTATTGATTTCATCTATTGGCATGGTGATCATTCTGCCAATTGGCTGGTTGCCTTTATAGACGATGGTTCTAAGTTGAACCGCATCTTTTGGAGGAGTGAGCGCACTAGTATATTTTGGATAAAACCTGTCTGGAAATGAATTATCGAAGCTATAATAAATATCGAGTCCTTCAATTTCGGTAGAAAGGCTGATTAAAGGTTCTCCATTATTGTTGGTGCAGGTGAAGATAGGGTCGTACATGCTTCTTGCATAATTTATCTCCCTGATATCATATCGTTTAAATTGTTGCTCTACTCTTTGTACAAAATTGTTCCAGTTCTTTTTTTCTTTTGGCGACCATACAGATTCAGCTACGGCAAAAGCCCTTGGCCAAGTCATATATTGCAGGTGTCGGGTATTGGTAATCTGCTCGGTCCATATATTTGCCTGACCACCCTTAATGTATTTAGGATCTGCGCCCAAAGGAACCGGCTCAAATTCATAGGTTTTATTTAATCGAAGGGTGGCATATACCCTTGGTTCAATAATTGCATCTCCCTGCATGAAATCGAGGTATGTAAAGGTGGTAGGACTCATTACTACTTCATGTTTTAGATTAGCAGCTTCTATTCCTCCTTTTTCTCCCCGCCAGCTCATTACGGCTGCATTTTCTGCAAGACCACCTTCTAATATTTCATCCCAGCCGATTATTTTTTTCCCTTTTGAATTGATGATCTTTCCTACTCTTTTTTCAAAATAGCTTTGCACCTCATGCATCGAATGCAAGCCTTCTTGTTTCATTAATGATTTGACGGCATCATTATTTTCCCAAAAGTTTTTTGCACACTCATCTCCACCTACATGAATATATTCGAAAGGGAATAGGGTGGCTACTTCGGTGAAAACCTTATCCAAAAAAGTATAGACCTTTTCATTGGCTGGGCATAAAGTATTGTCGACCAAAGCACTAAAACTGCCTTCTTTTTGCCAGTCCATAATTTTTTCACCTGAGCGTACCCGATAGTTCTCGGCTCCGGCTGTGCCCGATAATTCTGGATAGGCCACTATTGCAGCAAGGCTATGCCCCGGCACGTCTATTTCTGGAAGAATGTCTACAAATCGATCTTTTGCGTATTGAACCACTTCTTTGATATCTTCTTGTGTGTAAAAGCCTCCATAATTAAGCGGCTCGTTGGGTAGTGGAGGCCAAAATGTGCCAAAATATCCCGTTTTATCCACTCGCATAGATCCTTTTGTAGTGAGGGCTGGTAGGCTTTTTATCTCTATCCTCCATCCTTCATCATCTGTTAAATGCCAGTGTAATAAGTTGAATTTATATCTTGCCATTTGATCGATAAAATCCTTTACTTCCTGCTTTGTAAAAAAATGTCTTGACACATCAAACATTAATCCCCTCCATCCAAAACGCGGATAATCCGTTATTTCTACACAGGGTATCTGCCATAGGTTAGAACTGGCTACCTGACTATTTTCAATGGCTGCTGGTAACAACTGAACAAGGGATTGAACACCATAAAATAATCCGGCTGCTTCATTCGCGCTAAGGGTTACAGTACTAGGCGTGACAGATAAATGGTATCCTTCCTTGCCAATCAATGGGTCAGCTTTTTTATTCAAAATCAGCTTGATGGGAGCAGCGGATGACTGGTTTTTTATTAATACATTAAATCCTGTGGGAATGCTCAATCTTTGTTTCAAAAATTGCAAAGTGGGTTGTAATGCTACCAAACTAGGGGCCTCAATGGAAATGTTTTTCGGAACCTTAAAATTGCCAATGGTTCGAACTGATTTTACAGGTGCAGGTAGTATGTTTAATGGGCTATCTGATTGTTGGCCAATGGCAAATGTTGCAGTGAAGTAACAGCCTATCACCAGTATGTATTTTTTCATTTAAATCTTTTTTTTATATTTTTAATTAAGCACTCCTAACAAATCTACGTAAAAATTCAGATTTTGTTAAATGGATTCTCTTTGAGTCATTTGAAGCGGTTTGCAAAAAAAGCAAAAAATTGCACTGATTCGTTTCACCTTGATGACTGAAGTCCATTTGTTTTAAATAGCCAATTTGTCTGAAATCCCATTTTAAGCAGATAAATTTGTACTATTATTTCAATCATTCCTATTCGGATTATCCTAAATGCTTTTATTGAATAAATTACAGACCAATATTGAAAAAGTCAATTACAAGAAAAGGCTACTAAAGCTGTGCGTTGAAATGATAGAACAGCGCATTGCTGCTGCTGCCATAGCAATTGAAAATGCACAGTCTGCAGCTAATGCGGAAGAAAAAAGTAGTGCGGGGGATAAATATGAAACTTCAAGGGCTATGAGTCATTTAGAAAAAGATATGTATTCCCGTCAATTGTTGGCTAATCAGCAAGAGTTGGAAGCTTTGTTAAATGTTGACTGTGATAAACTATATGACAATATAAAAATTGGCAGTATTATTTTTTGTAAGGATTTGGCTTTTTTTATTGCTGCGGGTTTGGGAAAAATAAATTTTGAAGGCATTGAGCTGTATTTAGTTTCACCCCTTGCTCCTATAGCAAAACAGGTGTTTAATAAAAAAGCAGGGGCTGTTTTTACATTCAAGAAAATGGAATTGGTCATTACAGCAACTTTTTAGTCCATGATTGATATTATTTGCAGGGGATAATTATTGTATTAAAATAAGAATGTCGTTTTCTTATTTTATCAATTGATAGTAACAAGTCCCTTTGTTGTTATTGATTAAATAAATATCCGTTAAACCCAATGATTTACTTTAGGAATAGTTATTTATGAGCTATTTTTGTATTATAATTAACCCATTGAATATTTTATGAATAAAATTTTTGCTAAAATCTTTTTTTGTCTTTTATTTTCATGTTATTTCCTTTGCTCTTCTGGTTGCAATGATGTTGGAAAAGTAGATGCTATTAAAAATAGCAAGGGCAAGGATGCTCCATTAACTGATCTGTCAAAGCCTAGTGCCGAGCCTATCGATACGGCTATTTACAATAAAAAAATGCGGGCATTATGCAATTTTGACTCTACCGGTAAATGGCCTGTTAAAGCTCCCTACCCCTTGTCTGGAGCATTGTTACCCTACAATCGAATTGTTGCATTTTATGGTAATTTATTTTCTAAAAAAATGGGTATTTTGGGTGAGCTTCCCAAGGATTTGATGTTGGAAAAATTACTGAAAGAAGTGGCTAACTGGCAGGCAGCTGATACCGCTGTACATGTCATCCCTGCCCTTCATTATGTGGCAATTACTGCCCAGGGTGCACCTGGAAAGGATAAAAAGTATCGCCTGAGAATGCCTTTTCACCAGATCGATACCATTATCAGTTGGGCTAAGCAAATCAATGCATTAACATTTTTGGATATTCAAGTGGGCCATAGTTCTGTAAAAGAGGAAATAGCAACTTTTGAAAAGTACCTTTCTTTACCCAATGTTCATTTTGGAATCGATCCTGAATTCTCTATGAAAAATGGAGAAGTGCCCGGCTCAAAAATTGGAACATTTAATTCAGATGACATCAATAGCGCTATTGACTTTTTAGCCCAAATTGTACGTAAAAACCA
>CANIMM010000095.1 GCA_947468255.1 Chitinophagaceae bacterium
CTACTGGATATTCAGAGAAAGTTTTTAGTAGCTCCAATGTGAGTTTTTAGTAAAGCTTGTACCCTAGGTAATTGTATGACTTTAATTCAAGAAATACCTATTGCTAAATAGCATGGGTTGGTATTACGAGTTGAACGAATGGTTGAGTTATTCAGTTGGATGCTATTCGGGCTGGTTGGCCCTTACTGTGACCAACCCATTCAAAAGTTCAAACTGTAAAGTTGAGCTTGTATTAATTATTAATAACGTAAATCAGGAAATACGTTACTGAGGTTAAAACTGTTGTAAGTCCAAAAATTTTGATTTTGATTTCCATAATCTTGATTTTATAAATGAGTGAATGATTGATTTGACTTTGTAATGATGAGTAGGTTTAATGTTTTTAAAAATATAGGGTTTTAAATTTTAAAGCTTGTCCAAGTATAGATAAACAGCAGTAGCTAATTTCTTGTTGAAATATGGTAGCGTATATAATCTATACAAATTAATTTTAATGTATGAAGTCTGCTAAAAGTTTGATTATTTTCTTAGTGATTTTAAACAGTCTATTTTATGCTGCTAATAAATTAGTTGCCCAGGACTCTGCAGCCCTACATTGGGCGTATAATAACGCTTTGCTCAATACAACCGCTGTTTACCACCATTCATTTGGCAGTCAGGGAGCATTGTATAATGGTCGGCAGTATAACGAGTATAGGATGAAATTTAAAGAGGGAGATCCTTATTTTCAATCCTTCATTCCTGCTGTGGGTAAGGTTATTTATGGCGGGGTTCTATATGATAGTGTATTGATGCGATATGATGAAGTAAAGGATGAATTGATTATACATGACCATTTACGAAGGATACAATTGTTGAAGGAAAAAGTTACCTCTTTTAATTTATTTAATAATGATTTTATAAATATTGAAAAGAATAACCTTTCTAATAAGCTGTTGAGTAGTGGTTTTTATCATTTATTGTACAAGGGTAAAATATGCCTCTTAAAAAAGCAGGTTAAGTCACTCAGGGAAGAAATATCAGCCAACATTGAGCTGCTTCATTTTGTACAGGAAAGGGATTATTATTATTTAAAAAAAGAAGATGAGTTTTTTCTCATAAAAAGCAAAGGGAATTTAATTGCTTTGCTGGAAGACAAAAAAAAAGAGGTGCAGCTATTTATTAAAACGAACAACTTGAATTTTAAATCGGATAGGCAAAACATGCTTACCAAAACCATTGCCTATTACGACAGTATAAAATAGAAAGATGAAAAAACCCGGTTTGTTTGTTTTTATTTTCGCATGTATGCTACTGTGCAGCTTTACCTTATTTGCGCAAAAAGATTCTCTGCATATTGTTACCGTTGATTTAAATGGAGCGACTATAGAGCAGTTTGTACTTGCATTGGAAAAGCAGACGAATCTTCATTTTTATTATGATATCACCCAGTTTGACAGTACGATTATAAATAGCAAAGCCGTAAAGCAGCCTTTATTAAAAGTGTTAGCAGCGGCTTTTGTAAATACTAGTTTTCATGCTTCTTTAGTGAACGAGGAGTACCTATTTATCACTAAAGGAAAACCATTGACTGTTAGTTTCCTCCAAGAAGCTTTTGTAGACCCAATTTCGAGTAATACTCCCAACGCACCTGTTAATGCGCCTAAAATGCGTGCATTCGAAAAAAACACTCCAAAAGCTACCCTTGAAAATAAAGTGTATGAAATTGGTAATAAATTATCTTCAACCAGTCAGGTGAACAGCATTTTGGAAGGCTATGTTACCGACGCAGAAACGGGTGCACCTATTGTTGCAGCTTATTTACATGTTGATCAACCAGACGTTTCTGTGCTAACGGATCAATATGGGTATTATTCTATCTCTTTACCAAAAGGAAAACATAGCATTAGCCTCCAAAGTATGGGTATGAAAGATACTCGGCGCCAAGTGCAGCTTTACGGTGAAGGGAAATTAAATATTGATATGCAAAGCCAGGTACTAACCATTAAGAATGTGGTTATATCTGCCCAAAAATTAAGTAATGTAAAAGGAACCCAAATGGGTTTTCAAAAAATTGACATTAAAACCATTAAACAAGTTCCGGTAGTTTTTGGAGAAGCCGACATCATTAAGGTGATTACTACGCTGCCAGGTGTAAAAACAGTAGGAGAAGCAAGTACCGGTTTAAATGTAAGAGGTGGATCAACGGATCAGAATCTTATTCTTTTCAATGATGCTACCATTTATAATTCAGCTCATTTTTTTGGTATGTTTTCGGCTTTTAATCCAGAATTAGTGAAAGATGTTGAACTATACAAAAGCAGCATACCTGCTCGTTATGGAGGTAGGCTTTCTTCTGTATTAAATATCAATGGGAGAGAGGGAAATAAAAAGCAACTTGCTGGAAGTGCAGGGATTGGTTTATTGACCAGTCGATTTAATCTAGAGGGGCCGATTAATAAAAAAACTTCTTTTATAGTGGGTGCCAGGTCAACGTATGCCAATTGGATGTTGAATCTTTTGCCCGATCAATATAAAAATAGTAAAGCTGGTTTTTACGATTTAAATCTTAATATCACCCACCAGTTGAATAAAAACAATACCCTTTACCTTACCGGTTATTTGAGTAAGGATCGTTTTAATCTTAACAATGATACGGCTTATAGTTATAGCAACAGTAGCGTTTCGATTAAGTGGAAGCATAATTTTAATAATAAATTGCATAGTATAGTTACCGGCGGGTTAGATCAATATCGATATTCCATTAATAGCAATAAACTGCCTTTAAATGCGTATAAAATGGGGTTTGGAATTGATCAGACTAATTTCAAGACACATTTCAATTATTTCCTAAGCAACCAGCATACCATCGACTTTGGAGTAAGCACGATCTATTATAATTTAAATCCCGGTTATTTTAATCCTGATGGAAAAAAATCGAAGGTAGTACCGGATCAAATTGAGGCTGAAAAGGCTTTAGAATCCGCTATCTATTTAAATGATCGCTACAATATCACTTCTTCGATTACAGTAGAAGGTGGTATTAGATATTCCTTTTACAATTACCTGGGACCAAAAAAAATGAATGTATATGCAGCTGGACTGCCGGTTACAGAGGGTAACCAAACAGGTACGGTTTCCTACCTTGCCAATAAAAGCATACAAAACTATGGCGGACCTGAATATCGAGTTGCTGCACGTTATGCTTTTTCTGATAGTTTTTCTTTGAAGGCTGCATTTAATACACAGCGACAATACATTCATATGCTTTCCAATACTGCCTCCATGGCTCCTACCGATATATGGAAACTTAGCGACCCTTTTATCAAACCACAATATGGTGAACAGGTTTCTCTTGGATTGTTTAAAAATTTCAAATCAAATACTATTGAAACTTCGGTAGAGGTATATTATAAAAAAATGAATAATTACCTTGATTATAAAAGCGGTGCAAACCTTGTCCTTAATCACCATATTGAAACAGATGTAATTGCTACCAAAGGAAAAGCTTACGGAGTTGAATTGTTGATAAAAAAACTTACTGGCAAATTCAATGGATGGGTTAGTTATACCTGGTCGAGAGTGCTATTGCAACAAGACGATGCCAATGCAGGTACATTAATTAACAAGGGCAATTTTTATCCTTCTAATTATGATAAGCCCAATGATCTAACTGTTATCAGTAACTTTCGGGTTAGCCATCGTTTTAGCGTTTCTTTAAATACTACCTATAGCACCGGTCGCCCGATTACACTTCCTATTGGTATATATTATTATGCAGGATCCAGCCGGACCTTATACTCAGGAAGAAATGAATACCGAATACCGGATTATTTCCGTGCAGATTTCTCTATGAATATTGAAGGCAATCATAAAGTTCATCAGTTAACACATAATTCATGGACGATCGGGGTGTATAATATTACGGGACGTAAAAATCCATATTCGGTTTATTATGTTTCAGAAAATGGAAAAATAAATGGGTATAAACTTTCCATTTTTGGAAGTGCCATTCCTTTTATCAATTTTAATATTAGGTTTTAAAAAATAAAAATGAATGTAATAATGAATGCTCGAATGTTCATTTTTGCTATTTCCGAATTCATTTTATACTATCCAATTGGTTAATTTAAAATATGAATAAGTTACTATTTCTGGCAATTGTTTTACTCACGGCAGGTTGTAAAGAAAAATTTATATCGCCTGCTCCTGCTGTTGTTACCGGCTACCTGGTAATTGAAGGGGTTGTGAATAACGGCGGTGGTCCAACTAATATAAGATTATCTAGAACTTCCAAACTAACAGATACTGCCAAAAAAAATGAAACGGGTGCTTTGGTGCAGTTGGAGGATAATCGAAATAATAAAATATCTTTTTCTGAAACTGGAAAAGGGAATTACTCGGTCGCAAATTTGCAACTCGACACATCGCTTAGGTTTCGATTAAATATTAAGACCGCCAACAACGAGATTTATCAGTCGGATTTTGTATCGATTAATAATAACCCGCCAATTGATAGTGTTAATTGGATTCAAGATAATAATGGGGTACAACTTTATGTTAATACAAATGACCCTACAAACAGCACTCACTATTATCAATGGGAGTATAATGAAACCTGGGAAATTCACTCAGGGTATTATGCAATTTTAAAATGGGCTACTAAGATAGGGCCTAATAATACTCAATTAGCTACTGTTGCTTATAGAGACAGTAATGATGCACAGATATTTACTTGTTATCAATTCAATGCATCCAATAATATTATTGCAGGTTCTTCGGCTAGATTGGCTCAAGACATTATCCATTTGCCATTAACACAAATTCCTGCAAACACCAGGAGGATTAGCGCGCTTTATTCAATACTTGTAAGGCAATATTCTTGGAGCAAACAAGGGTATGAATTTTTGGACAGAATGAAAAAAAACACCGAAACAGTGGGTTCTATATTTGACCCACAACCTTCTGAATTAAATAGTAATTTTCGATGTATCAGTAACCAGCTACAACCTGTAATTGGATTTTTGAATATTTGTACCATTCGAGAAAAGCGGATTTTTATTAAAAACAAAGATTTGCTCAATTGGGATTACCGTGCACCCTGTACAGATCAAATTATTCCCAATATCTCAGATTCAATCAAGCAGAAAGCTATCGGGACTTTGCCAATAATGCCGGTAGTGGTGGATCCATTTGGAAATATTGTTTCTTTCAATATTGCTTCTCCGCTTTGTGTTGATTGTAGATTAAGCGGAACCAATGTAAAACCAATCTACTGGCCATAAAAACCAAGCAACTATGCCTTCAATCGATTTGTTTTATTTCTATCAACTGCTAAGAGGATTAGTCAATCAAATACTAATCGTATTAATATTGGCAGTTTTTACACTGTTAACCAGTTCTCAAATTATTGCTCAGACTGTTCAGGAAGATACCATTCAAAGTAGATTTGATACTTACAGCCAACAACATTTGCAGGAGAAAATTTTTGTGCATACCGACAAATCAAATTATGTAACAGGTGAAATTTGCTGGTTCAAAATTTACCAAGTGGATGGGTACTTCAACAAACTAATCCATTTAAGCAAGGTTGCATATGTAGAGATAGTAGATAACAATAACCAATCGGTTTTGCAAGCTAAAGTTGGCCTGCAAAATGGAACGGGTGACGGCTCATTTTTCTTACCTGTAACCCTTGGTACTGGAAGTTATACAATGCGCGCTTATACCAACTGGATGAAAAATTCGGGTGTTGATTATTTTTTTGAAAAAAAACTGGTTGTCGTCAATGTTGAAAATTATCAGTCACAAAAACCTGTAGTACAAACGAAAAAATATACAATTGAATTTTTTCCAGAAGGGGGTAACCTGGTTAATGGCATTAACAGTAAGGTTGGTTTTCATGTGATCAATCAATTCGGAATCGGAGAAGCTGCTACAGGAGTACTGGTAAATGAAAAGGGAGATTCTATTACAGCATTTCATACACTCAAGTTTGGTATTGGTAGTTTTAGTTTTACACCTAAGGCTGGGGCGATTTATAAAGCAATTGTACGATTTACTGGAGGAGAAAAGCAGGTAACAGAATTGCCCATTGCTTACAACAACGGCTACGTAATGCAGCTTGAAGAAATTTCTAATCAACCAATTAGAATTACTGTTGAAAGCAGCAAAATTAATACGGCGGCTACTGTTTTTCTTTTTGTTCATACCAATAATTTGGTGAAAATTGCGTTGAAAAGCACAGTTGTAAACGGCAAAACTGTTTTTTTAATTGATCCGCTAAAACTAGGGGATGGCATTTCTCATTTCACCCTTTTTAATGAAGATAGGCAGCCTTTATGCGAAAGATTATTTTTCAAAAAACCTGCTACAAGTTTACAAATTTCCATAACTACGGATCAGGCTGTTTATGAATTGCGTAAAAAGATTAACCTTTCAATAGCTTCTTCAGTTGGCAATGAAAAATTGGCACCTGCAAATATGTCTTTGGCTGTTTATAGGGTTGATTCCTTTAATACAGTTGAAGTGCAGAATATCATTCATTATCTTTTACTTAGTTCTGATCTTTCAGGTAATATTGAGTCGCCGGAATATTATTTTAATGAAAAAAATGACACGGCAGTTGTTGCCGCAGATAACCTGATGCTTACGCAGGGATGGCGAAGATTTAAATGGGAAGATATATTGCTCAATAAAAAGCCAATATTTCAGTTTTTGCCAGAGCTCAATGGACATGTCATTAACGGGAAAATAACTGCACTTAAGCAAGGGTTACCTTTGGGGTCCATTCCTGCCTATCTTTCCGTAATTGGTTCGCCAGGTCAGTTTCAAAGCTCAACTTCAGATCAAGCAGGGAGCGTTAAATTTGAGATGAAAGATTTTTTTAGTGATGGAGAAGGAGAGATTGTAGTGCAAACCGATAATCAAAAAGACAGTCTTTACCGAGTTGATATTGATTCGCCATTTTTTCCTGTTTTTTCGACAAAGCCAATAATTCCATTTAATTTTTCGAACCAGAAAGTGGCTATTTTAAAAGAATATGTAGCAGCCCAGGTTCAAAATGCTTTTTTAAATAACAAACTTAATAAAGTTGTATTACCTCTTACCGATTCGGGTGCATTTTTTAAAAAGCCAGACAATAGGTATCTGCTTGATAATTATGTGAGATTTACTACAATAGAAGAAGTATTAAGAGAGTATGTAACGGAAGTGAATGTACGCAAACACAATGGTAATTTCCAATTGATAGTAAATGATGATGGTGTAAACGGAACATTTTTTAATTCTCCTCCGCTAGCGTTAGTGGACGGTTTGCCAATCTTTAATTTTAATAAGCTAATGAATTTCGACCCGTTGAAGATTCGGAAGTTAGATGTTATTAAAACAAGGTATTACTTGGGAGGCAATTCCTTTGATGGCATCATCCATTTTAATACCTACAAAGGGGATTTGGCTGGTTTTGAAATCGATCCCCATGCCATCGTTTTGGATTATGAGGGCATGAAGCTTCAACGGTCATTTTACGCTCCCGACTATGCGCTGGAAGAACAACGTATAAGTCGGCTTCCGGACTTTAGAAACCTTTTGTACTGGTCGCCTAAACTAATTACTGATGCGTCTGGAAAAACACAGGCAGCCTTTTACAGTTCAGATTTAAGGGGTAAATATGCCATCGTTGTTCAAGGTATTTCTACTGATGGAGAAGCGGGGGGTACCGTGACTTTTTTTGAAGTAAAATAGCCGGCACCATTACAGGGTATTATAAATCATTCAGCTTTTAAATGACTGTTCTTCTTGACCATTATTTACAACGCCAATTATTTTTAATGGTTTGCTGCATCCATACCAATAGAATGCAAAAAATCGGTTTTCTTGTTACAAACTAAATCTACTTTTTTGAGCTGAGAAATTGCTGCTTATTTCAGATGCGCTAAGGGCCCTTGTGTAAAATTTGAACCTGGAAATTTTTACTTGCTGGACTGAAATTTCAGCAGTATTTGTTGGAGGATTACCGAGATATAGAGGCTTAATCTCGTTTAAACTGTTTAATGTAGACACTTTAACCTCACCCACAACACCATTAACATAGATATATTGAAAACTTCCAGAATGCACAACTGTTATTATTTTCCAGGTATTATTTACAATGAGGGCCCCTTGTGAATTATCTCCAGCATAAAAGTTCCATTTACCTCCTTGAACGCCAATATAAGATCCAAGCCCATGATTGCCTGATGCCACATCAGCAATTTGAATAAATGGTGTGCCTTGCACCCATATACTATTGTTTGGCACCAGGGCAATCACTTCCATGGTCCAAGCACTTGTAGCACCTGTATTAATATTTATAGTGCCATATTTTTGCAGATCACCTGTAGTTGGCTTATTGAAATACAAATTCGCGGTGGAGCCACTTTCATAGGTTGGCCCATTGGTTAAAGTGGCATTATAAGTGGCTCCACCTGTTCCTAAATTTGTCCAGGTAGTACCTGTACCCGGGTAACTACTTGCATTGGTGGCATCTAAATTCACTATTAAACCTGCACTCACAAAATTAAATGGATTCAATGGTGAGCTAGTGGCTAAACCAGTTGTTGTAGAAGCTCCATCATAATTTGTTACGGTTGCTCTATTAGTTGAATTGTCTTTTAAATATTTGCCATCATAGGTGGTATTCAATAATAGGGTAGTACCGGCAATGGCTGTTAAACGTGAAGTGGGTGGTGTGAAATTACTGGTGTACACGGCAACACCTTTCACAAAACGTACATTGCTTATAAATCCATTAAAACGATCATTGCCAGCCGCATCCCCAGCACCAATCGTATTAATTTTAGTTGCATTGCCAATTGTAGAAGTGATTGTTGCACTCCCATTATTCACCCCATTCACATAGATTTTTAAACAGTTTGCTCCTGTTCCACTCCTAACTAATGCAATATGATACCAAGTATTAATAGCAAGTGTGCTAGATAATACATCTGAACCATATGCACCAGTAAGTCTTAATTGTCCATTAGTCATCACTTGAAGTAACCATGGAGTTCCACTGGTATATTGTCCTAAAAAAGCTTGATACACCCCTGATACATTTTTAAAATTAACCCAACATTCCACCGTAAAATCTCCTGTAAATTGATAATTGCTGCTTGCAGGTATTGATAAATATTGATTATTGGTTGGAGTGCCAGCTGTGCCTGTTGGTGTAAACTCCATACTGCCATCTACAGCATTATATACTTTAGTATTAAGTGCTTGATAACTTGCCAGAGCAAATTGTGCCTGCATGTTTTTTGTACAACAAAGAATAAGAAGCAGCGTTATTATTTTTTTCATAACTATTGCATATCTCCTCCTGAAATAAAATAAGTTGCAGTTAAAGCAATTAATGAAACAATCGCATTTTGTCCTCCGGTCTTTGTTCCGCCACTTCTATTGGTTACCGTTACACCTACACCTGCGATGGTAACTAAACCTACCCCTTTTTGGACAATCATGCAGTTAAATCCTTCGGCTAAACCAGTTGGAACAGTTAAAGTGACATCAGATGTTTTATCTAAAACGATCACTTTGCCGTTGTCCGTTGCCACTAATGTATAAGAATCAGTCTGGTTATTAATACTTGCATTAATAGGTGCAGCCCCTAAATTAGTTAATGCTGTAGTTGCAGTTGTAGCTCCCGTTCCGCCTTTTGCAATGGCAACGGTGCCAGTCATTGTACTTGCATCTGCAACAGTTGAAACTGTGGTCCATGTTAAAGTGCCAGTACCTGTAGAAGTCAATACTTGGTTTGAAGACCCATGCGTCTTGGGGTAGGTAACTTCACCTGCTGTAAGGGTACCTGTAGTTTTTACATTTTCAATTGGCAAAAATCCATTGGTGCCATCGGCCCCAAGTTGCATGGTATTACTTGTAGTTACTATTGCGCCTGATCCTA
>CANIMM010000096.1 GCA_947468255.1 Chitinophagaceae bacterium
AAAGGTCATTGTCATTTTTGAAGTTACCCTTCTTAAAGACAACATTGGTGAATTTTTTGATACCAGGCATTTTAACTACTGAATATAGTGTATTGTGGCCTGCTCTGTATTCAATTACTTGAGTCTCAGATGAAAGTCCAGTAACTTCTGAGAAAAGTAATTCCTTGTCATCAATTTTAACTTGAAATTGAAATTTGACTAACGGCCAGGTATTTTCCGATTGATTATCTCCTAATTCTGCCATAAAATTATTTTTTAAATGGTTATTTTAAATTAATTAATTCAACTTAATAATAAAATTAAGCTTCTTGTTGTTTTTGTTGGAATGTTAATACGATGAATTCAGCTGGTCTTACTACTGCAAGCTTCACTTCAATTCTCATAATACCATCTAGGATATCGCTTGGAGTCATGGTTGAACCTAAACCAACAGCAACAGAATAAGCTTGTTCAGGAGAAGAACCAGCAAGAGCACCAGACTTCCATTGGTTGAACAAAAAGTTATTAATGGTTGCGTTGATAGTAGACCAAGTTCCACCGTCATTTGGCTCGAAAACATACGTACGAGCAGCAAGTTTCAATGATTGCTCGATCATGATCAAAGTTCTTCTAACGTTGATATAACGCCAGTCTTGACTGTTACCATCTAGCGTGCGAGCACCCCAAACTAATGTTCCGATACCTGGGAAAGGACGGATAACATTGATTGATTTACCACCCATTAAATCTACATTCAAACTTTCTTGCTCATCATGAGAAATATTAACTGAAGGAGCATTCACCGCATTCATAGATACATTGGCAGGAGCTTTAAATACACCTCTGCTTGTATCAACTAATGTATAAATACCTGCCATACCTGCTGAAGGAGGTAATAAATTCAAAGAATTACGAATTTCACCTAACAAGTTAACATAAGTACTACTACAAGCACTCAATGATTGATGATAACTTTTGCGAGCTTCAGCATCAATTGAATCGGCAGGTAAAGCCTTAAATTTCTTAACTACTTCTTGAGCATTTGATTCTGGCAACAAAGTTTCCAAAGAAACTGAATCATCAATATTTTCAAATGTAACTTCTGAAGCTGTAACAATACTTGTTTTTACCCAAGGATAGTAAGCAGCACCATAGTTCAAAGAATTCATACCAATTTGATCTCTGAATTCAGATACGGTTTCAGTAGTTGTATTGGTTGGTACATTCGCTAAATCAAAAATACCAAATCTGCTTTGAGTTTTAGAGCAATGCAGTAAAACCTGTTGGTAAATTGGATAACAGCTAGCACCCTTTAAAATAATATCCGGAATAACAACCAGCGTTGGTTCGAATTCTTTTTCCAAAATTTTGAACGGATTTGGTTTAGTGTCACTTCCCAAAAAGTCGTCAAATGAAATATCAAAACCTTCTTGTTTGTCCCAATAAGTACCTACAGAAAGGATGTAGCAAGAACTTCCACCATTAGCATAGAAAAACCTTAAGGCTCTATACAATAAAAATTCGTTGTTACTTTTAGCTTTTACGGTAACTTCTTTTCCATTTAAACTAAAAGAATCCTTGTCAGTAGCAGCTGCATCAGCAACCAAATACTTTGTAAGAAAACCTCCACCAAATAGTTCAACATACTCAGCAAAAGAATTCACTTTTGTTGGTACATGAGATAGGGATTTACCATTTCTAATTGCTTTGGCAGTGTATCCTATAAATACAGGAACAGCTGTCTCAACTGCACCAGCGGAGCTAGGAAAAGCATTCTTTTCCTCGATGTAAACACCTGGTGTCATTAATTTTGTAGCCATGTTTTAATTTTTGTTTTTTGATAAAATATTGAAAAAATTTAAATTGGATAACAATGTTAAACCAAATTATTATTATAAAAAAAATTTTTTTTAATTAATCCGATAATAATTTTTTTATTCACTTTAAAATAGCCCAAATAATGTCATAATTTATGCTATATTAAAAATTTATATCATTTGAAATAGAAGGTTATTGAATTTTTATTCCAAAGAGGAATTATATAAAAATTTCAAGTACTCTACTGGTGTTTTCTATGGCATATTGCTTACCTAAAAAACTAACCTGATTTGTTTTTGGAACAGGCAAAATGGGAATAATTACCCTTCCAGAATTGCTGCCCTGCTTATATTGTTCCAACAATTGCCAATTAACATCTGGATGCTCTTTATACGGCATAGCAGTTGGTGATGTAAAAGCAACAGCAGCGTTACCATTGGGTAGCTGAATACTTTGAGGCCCGGTAAAAAATATAGATTTATTTTTATTAGCTATTGCAAGACCTTCAAATTCCAATAAATGCGACTTATAGATTATATATCTCCAAAACAATGAGGGGGCAAAAAATTGAATTTTTAAATCTTCCGGAATTTGTTGGTCCGTAGTGATTTGAATGTGTCCGAAAGGTTTTGAAAAATAAGGTTGCTCTAAAGTTAAATTGTTTTTTAAATCTAGTTCAGACACGCAGTCTTTACTATGCATTAGCCCTGGTTGAGCAGATTTAAAAGAAAACGGGTATTTGAAAAACAACAGATTTTCTTCAATAACCCTTGGCATAAAATCTGTATAATTAAAAATATTATCATCATTACAAGATAATTTAAAGTTGAGAAGTAAATTATCCGCCAAAACTTGTTCTCTAGTTCTATGTTCATCAGCAAAAAACTCCGCATAAAAAATAGCTATACCGTTGACTTCCCTTCGAAGAATCAAATCATAGTTTTTAAAAACATTTTCTGTTAAGCTATCAGGCCTCAATTGGACATTGGTTAACTTACCATTTGTAAAAAAAGTATGAAAGCAATTTATACGAAACAATAATTGATAGGTTGGATTCATATAAAAATTTAAAACAAATTAATTTTAATAAAAAATGAATTGAAAAGATATTAAATTAAGATTTTTTGTCGGAATCTGTATTTAAATTCTTATTCGGATCTTCCTTGCTGCCACCGCCTGTATCTTTATTGACTGGTTTATCAGGTGCATTAATGTTTGAGATAGGGGGTTTTTTGGGGCCTAAAAATGGAGAGAATAAAGAACCCTGATTTTTCAATTTATCACCACGGAATGGAGTGTCATCCTCCTTGTCTTTAGTATCACCCTCTTGGTCGCTTTGTATTCCTGAATTTCCAGGATTTTGATTTGACGTTGGACTATTATCTCTTACTTGAGTACCATTATCCGCTTCTTCTCTTGGCAAATTAGTAGCATCATTCGTTTCTGGAATATTAGTTCCCTCGCCAGTATTCGTTTCTTCATCTTGAACATCCTCCTCCTCCTCTTTATCATGATCAAGATCAGGGCTAAGCATTCCAGATAAAAATACCGGTCTTTTCCCCTTAGTTGTTGCAGGGTCAGTACTAGTAGGCGTCGGCGTAGTAGTACTAGCGGCAGGGCTAGTTTGACTAGTGGAAGATTGTTTTGAATCACTGTCGGAATTAGCTGTATTTTCCTTAACAGTATTAGCTAAGTCTTGAGCATTTACACCACCATCCTTTTGTTTGGTATTGCCAGTTAGAGAAGCAGCTGAAGGTCTAAATTCAGTTAATGAATTACTATCCAGCGGTATCATTCTAATTTTGTACAAAGCCGAGGGCATATATTTTGCACCGATGGTACTCCATAAATTACTATTTTGATCAACCGTTAAAGATTCAATTTCAATCTGAACCTTTAGCCCACCACTAGAACTAGTACTTCTTGCCCCCCCTCCTTCAGAAATATCCATTGAACTATTGTCATTTAAATAATTCATAGTAAAAGCCAAAAATTTAAGCGCTTCACTATAATTGGCATTGGAAAAATAACAGGAAAAAAGTACAAAAAAATTAATATGTACCCGCTGTTTACCATCCTTTTTAGGACCTACAGGCGTTGGCTCCCTTTCTAAATTAACCAAAGTAATCAACACCTTATTTTCTTCCAACATTGCTACACTTCCATCCTGGTTAACAAGGGCAGAAATAACCGCTTTGTCCTCATTTGTACGAAGCCTGGTTTTAAAAAAAATATTTAGACCATCTGTAATGGTTTGAATAACTTCATAAATCATATAGCAAATAAAAGAAAGTATTTAAATAAAAAACACATATATATTTATATTATATAAAAATATATTAAAGTGATAATTGCATTTCACTATTTTGAAAGAAAATATTTTCAATTCTGTAAATTGTTATCCTTGAAATTAAAATATAAAAAAGTAGAAATCGTTGTAACGTGAAAATAAATACCCATCTTTATTAATTATTTAAATATCAAAAGCCTTTGAAGTAAATGGATTTCATTAAATTAAAATTAGGTGAATAGCTAATTTATAATAATACCATACCTTTGAAATGATTATATCCTAAAGTCGCAACGCCATGAATTTTTCTTTGTTTAAAGTTGTAAAAAAAATAATTTTACTACTTTTCTGCATTTTAATCTATAGTACTTCTTATGCACAGGTACCAAAAGATGTTACCAAGCAATCCGCCGCCGCAGCAAAAGCCGCAACCGATGCACAAAAAGCATTGGTAGAAGATGCCGAAAAAATTAAAAAAAGTTTAGCTTTTAAAGTTGCCGACTTTTTTAAGTTCAAATCGAATGTAAGAAAAAATCAACAAAAACGCATACTAGATATAGTTGAATCACTGGGTATTCAAGATTCCATCAATGTATCTGCAGATAATATTAAATTATTAATTGAGGCGCTTTCAAAAGTTGAAAATCAGCACTTTGATACCCTTCTGAGTTTAATTAATGGGCTTAAAGTTAAACCCGATGGTACCATAGTAGTAGATACCCCCGACAAATCAGTTAATTCATCCAATCAACCGGTAACGGATTCAGAAATTGATGAATTAACCAATAAGATGCTTCCACTGGTTGCCAAAGAGGTCTCCCAGCCTGTAGATTCCAAAGACAAAAGAGAGAAAATTGCTGAATTAAGAAAAACTACTCAACAATTAGGAACAATACATACTGACACTATTAATGGTGTTTTGTCAAGATATACACTGATTACCAATAATAAGGTGAAAGTGCTGGGTTTTTTAAACTATAACAAACAACCCGATGATGATTACAATTATGATAATTATGATAATATTATTTATAATGGATTATTTGTAGATGGCAAAACCGGTAATTTTAAAAATTTGAATGGGTGGGATAACTCACCTACCCTTTCATCACTTTCCCAATCAGGAATCAGTCCAATCGTGAATGTGATTTTTTCTAATAAAGAAGATTTTTCATCCATCCTACTTAATAAAAATAACCAAAGCTTATTTTTCCAGAACACATTGTATGTAATGAACCTGCACAACACGAATGGGGTTTGTTTACAAATTGATCAACCAGATCCATTGTTGAAAAATGAAATCACCGAATTTATTCAAGCGTTTAGCGAAAAAATAAAAGCTGCTGATAAAGACTATCAAATCTATTTGATTATACCCAATGCGAAAATAAATGCACCATTTGATTTGGCTAAATTTGATGAGTTTATTGATTTTTATATTTTAAATTTTTACAACTCTTCAGAAACAATCATACCCGGGCCTATTGCATCTATTAGAGGAAAAGATTTAAGTAGCATAGAATCTACTTTATCCTATTACACTAATATGAATGTGTTACCAAGTAAATTCATACTGGGACTTGGATATCAGGGCTCTCGTTGGGCCTATTCAGCTGCTGCTAGAGATTTTAAATTTTCTCAACAATTAACGTATTCAGAAATAAGAAGAACTTATTTATGGCCGATTATTTATGATGATGAAAATGGCACAGCCACCATGGATAGTGTAAATAAAAAAGGTGCACTGATAAGGAGAATTTATTTGGAAGATGAAAATACACTTGGGAAAAAATACGACTTCGTTTTAGAAAATGGTTTGGGTGGTGTAGCCTTGTATTCACTTGGTTTTGATGAAGGATTTGGCGAACTGAATGATATGCTAATGTACAAACTTAGCAGGGTGGATACGGTTCATTTAAAAGACAGTATTATTGGCGGTAAAGATTTATCTAAAATTGGTTTTTTTAAAAAATTAGGATTAAAATATAAACTCTATCAATACATTTTAAATTACCCCTGTGAAATTTGTTTTGAAAATATTGAAGATCCAGCGCTTAGATCCGAGATTGAAATTTGCATTCGGCAGCTTGGTTATGATACATTGGCTTTACAACAACAAACTACCACATTTAAAATAGCCAACAATAGTCTAAAATCAGTAATTATAATATTTTTGTTCCTTACTTTATTTATTTCGTTGTTGCTAGGCTATTTACTCTACTTAAGAATTAAAAATAAAGGAGAAGAAGTGTCTGGGAAAAACCAAAAAATTCTACCACTTTTCACTTTGATATTTTCTTTTTTTACTGTGATATTCCTTTTGCTTTGGTTATTTACAAGTGATGCAATTCCATGGTTTGGAATGAGTTCCCAAAATGAAGCCGATGCCAAAGACACAAAAAGCAGTAAAGACAGTGTTAGTGGACCCAAAAAAGATAAAACGGTAGGATCTATTTATCAACAAGTAAACAGAGAAAAAAGGAAAATTCAAACTGCAGGAAGTAGAATTAAAAATTTACCCCGAACTGCCCAACGTTTAATTAGACGGAAATTGCTTTACGGTTCTAAATCAAATCAAAATGAGGAGGAAGATTCAAGCAACTTAACTTCAGCTGATTCTTTAAAAATACAAGCTTCGATTCGCTGTATTAAAGCCAAAAATGATACTTGTTATAACGTTCCGTTTCAAACTTTATTTTATATTATTATAGGTGGAATTGTATTCGGTATTTTGATGGGATTTTTGATCATGAAAAACCTATTCAACAAAGTAGATATTCCTTAATACTAATTCCTAAATGTTATTTTTATGTCTTTGCTAGATACCGCATCCATATTTAAATATCATAATAATTTATCCCGTAAGTTTGAGCAGGGAGATGTTAGAAACCTAGGCTGGTCAAATTCAACTACGCAGCAACTTCGGTTTACCATGCTCAGTCAATTGGCAGACTTTGATAACTGCTCTGTTTTGGATGCTGGATGCGGATATGCGGACCTTTGTGTATTTTTAAAAAACAAATTCCCCAGCTGTAGGTACTATGGTATCGATCAGATTCCTGAATTTATTTTAAAGGCATTACAAGATTACGGAAATATGAAAGATGTAGTGCTTTTTCAGGGTGATTTCGAGATGGCATCTTTACCAATTTTAGACTATACCCTAGCCTCTGGGTTATTGAGTTACAAAAACAGTAACCCCTTATATGTTTTTGAAATGATTCAAAAGCTTTTTGTCGGATGCAGGCTGGGACTGGCTTTTAATCTACTCTCGAAAGAACCGGAAAACAATTCTCTTTTAAATGCTTACGATAAAAACATGATTTTTTCTTTTTGTAAAACCTTAACCCCTAATTGCAGTTTACACGATGACTATTTGGAAAATGATTATACTATTTTCATGTATCATTGATAATAAAGCCAAATAAAATTATTAATAAGATTTTATTTGGTTTTTAAATTGTTTAAAATTTTTCACTAATTCATGTTGTTTCCAAAACAATAAAAAAAAATAAACATTTTTTTTTATTTATAAATAATTAAATTCAAAAAATCTGCTGCTATTTTTTTTTTATAAGTAAGTTTGTAAAACATTAACATTCTTTCTTCCTTTTTTATTTAATTATGTTAGAAAAACTAAATAAAAATCCTAAAAAAAATACTACTGGAAAGCAGAATTCTTTTTCTGCTACTACCCTTAGTTCTCCGGTTGCCCAATTTATAAATAAAGATAGTTCAGAAGTTAATGATCCACTAAATAGTGCTTCTAAATCTTTAAAAAGCGTACAACTTTTTGGTAAGAATGACAATCAGCGAAACAATCATTCCAATTCAAGACAATTAAATTCTTCTCCTTCCTTTCCTGCTATTCAGCGAAAATCTGGAAATAATAATTCACCAAAGGCTACTGTACAAGCTAATAAAACGGGCTTGCCTGATAATGTAAAATCTGGAGTAGAGCAATTGTCAGGTGTAAGTTTGAGTGATGTGAAGGTGCATTATAATTCGGCTAAGCCGGCTCAATTGCAAGCACATGCCTATGCACAGGGCACTGATATTCATGTAGCTTCTGGTCAGGAAAAACATGTGCCTCATGAAGCATGGCACGTAGTACAACAAAAACAGGGAAGGGTTCAAGCTACCAAACAAATGAAGGGAAAAGTACCAGTAAATGATGATGCTGGATTAGAAAATGAAGCAGATGTGATGGGTGCAAAATCGGTACAAATGGCTGCTAAAGATAATGAAGAAGTAATTCAACAAAAGTCAGGTTCTAGTAATGGGGTAGCCCAGTTGGGTATGATGGATAGTGTAAGGAGTTTTTTTGGGTTTGGGGAAAAGAAAGATAAAAAGGAAGAGGAATTCGGAGTTAATCCTTCGGAAGTCGAAGCTATTCCAGAAGGACAAGAAAATAAACATAGCCTTATAACTTTATCCAAAAATCCAGAAAGATTTAATAAAGAAGAGAAGGACAAGATTCATAACTCTAAAACAAATGCAAAAAAAGATTTAGAAGTAATCCCAAAAGGTTCAGTAGATGGTGTTAAAAATGTAGGAAAAAAAAGAGATAAAGATGGTAAAGAAAAAGGTACTTTAGAAAAGTTACTAGCTAAAAATATTGAAAGAAATAAATTGATTGGGGTAAAAGGTGGTCAAGGTAGAGCAGCTGAGTTATCAGGTGCTAATAAAGTTCAAGACCATCTAGGTTTAAAAGATTCTGGTATTGAAGAAGAAATACAAAATATTGGAAATGTTAAAAAATCAGCAAAATTACTTGATAAGAAAGTTTCAGAAGAGGGAATAAGAAAAGATACTTTCAAAGAATCTCTTGAAGTATTAGATTCCAGATTGAATAAATTTCTAATGTTTGATAATTCTGCAAAAAAAAGTGTATTATTAAAATCTGGTGAAGGATCATTATCTGATGAAGAAAAATGGAATATAATCCAAATTAATTCTGAATTCATGTCATTTATTAAAGAAGGTTCATCCATTAATAAAATAATACCAGATAATGCAGTTCAAACTATTATTCAAGTGGGAAAAATGGATGCAGCATATGATAATAATACATTAGGTGGATCTGTAGCTGATAGTACAAATTATGATGATGGCTTGAGAGGAAATGAAGCAATTTCAAATTTTGGACTTGATTATTCAGGATACGAAGAAATTTCTGAGAATCAAGATGGTACCAAAACCACTTCAAAATTAGAAGGATCTAAAAAAGTAGACGAATATGGAAAGTGGGGGGCTTTGCCATCCTATGTTAAGGAAGTTGGAAGAGATAAAGAAGGTCACAGAAAAATTAAAGCTGTTCAAAATGTTTTTTATGTAAATGTAAAGTTAAACAAAGAAGAAGCTGAAAATGTAAGAGTACCTATTCACCAAAACATAATTGATTATGCTAATGAAATGCACGATAAGATGATTAATAATCCTAATAAGAACTTTGCAAAATTGATGATATTGGAAAAATTCACGAAAAGAGCAGCTAGTATTTCCGATATGACATTATCAACTCTTTCAGATGGTAAAAGTAAAAATTCAGAAGATCCATTGACAAATTTAGGTATGACTAGAGCAGGTTCAAGATTAATTACAAAATTTGGAACAATTAATCAGGAATATCATATGAATGGTACCCGTATTCAAGTGAAAGCAGACTCGGGTTTATGGTTAAAGGATTCTACTGGAAAAGATATACAGGTTGCAACATGTGAAGATGTACAAGGTAAAATATTATTTAAAGTTATTGATGACCAAAGTGATAAATTAAATG
>CANIMM010000097.1 GCA_947468255.1 Chitinophagaceae bacterium
AAATTATTAAAGCCATCCGAAGGCTGGACGAATATGTTCATTCATCCTCCTTATAATTTCTCTATTGCCGATTCATTAGTTACCAATTTTCATTTACCCAAAACAAGCTTATTGATTATGAGTTGTGCATTTGCTGGGTATGAGTTGATGATGGAAGCTTACAAAAAAGCAATCAAAGATAAATATCGATTCTTCAGTTATGGAGATGCGATGTTGGTTATATAGCAGCTAATCTGAAAGATGAAATATTGGCTCCCCAAATTTGGGGAGCTTTTTTTTTAAATGAAATTCAGTAACTTGTTTTTCAAAACGATTATTATGCCAACCATTCATCAGTGGCTTTCAGCTTATGGGGAGAGTCACACCAATAGTACCAATAAGACAATCCATTGGGTCTGCGTGCCCACTATCTTTTTTTCCATCGTAGGATTATTGTATGGTGTGGAGTTGCCTTTTCAGATTGCCGGGATTCAGCTGAACCTTGCAATGGTGATCATGTTATTGGTAGTTGCGTACTATTTTGCGCTTAGTAAAACCCTCTGGGTAGGGATGCTTTTTTTTGGAACAGGTTGCCTTTTAATATGCTATCTTTTTCAGGCAAGCGGATGGATATCCCTTTCGAAGTTTTGTCTACTGCTATTTGCAGCTGCATGGGTTGCTCAGTTTTACGGTCATCAGATTGAAGGAAAAAAACCATCCTTCTTAAAAGACATACAGTTCTTATTGATAGGCCCCGCTTGGCTAATGAGTTTTATTTATAAAAAAATGGGCATCCCATTATAATGTTACTCGAGGCCAAACAAGTCAACATTCAAAGACTGTAAAGTTTGAATCTTATGACTAGAGCCAATCAGTATTGAAATATTGTGATGGCTGCCACCATAGCTCACCATGCGCACGGGGATATTTTTTATTGATCGAAATAGTTTTTCCATCACCTCTTCTGTTTGCATTATTTCGTTGCCTACAATTGAAACAATGCTTTGATGGGTGTCTATTTCAACTGTTCCAAACGGCTCCAATTCTTTAATTATTTCTGGCAAATAAGTGTCGTTATCGATGGTAAGGGATACGGCTACCTCCGAAGTGGTAATCATGTCAATGGATGTTCGGTATTTTTCGAAGACTTCAAATATTTTTCTTAAAAATCCATATGCCAGCAGCATTCGGCTGCTTTTTATTTTAATGGCAGTAATGCCATCTTTGGCTGCAACCGCTTTTACGCCTACACTTCCCGCCTGTTCCGTTATCAAAGTGCCCTTTGCTTCCGGCTCCATGGTGTTCAATAATTTTACAGGTACATTGTACATTTGTGCCGGCCAAATACTAGCAGGATGTAAAATTTTTGCACCAAAATAAGCTAGTTCCGCTGCCTCGTCAAAACTCAACTGCTCGATAGCAACCGTTTTTTTAACCACTCTTGGATCATTGTTGTGCATACCGTCAATATCGGTCCATATTTCGCATACACTGGCATTGATAGCAGCGGAAATCAGCGATGCGCTGTAATCACTTCCCCCTCTTTTTAAATTATCTACTTCACCTTTTGAATTGCGACTGATGTAGCCTTGCGTAATAAATATTTTTTTATCCTGGTTGCGTTCCAATATCTGAGTAAGCTTGGTCTTGATAACTGCTACTTGGGGCTCATCATAATTATCAATGGTCATAAACTCCAGCGCAGGAATCAGCAGGTGGTCAATGCCTTTTTCTGTCAGGTATACCGAGAATAATTTTGTGCTTAGCAATTCACCTTGTGCTAGGATGTCCTTGTTCAGCGCTTCGCTAAAGGAAATTTTGAGAATAATATGAAGGAATTCAAAATGTTCCTGGGTAATAGCAGCTGCTTGTTCAATTGCAGCAGGCGTGCTAAGTAAGTCGCTGTAGAATTTTTTATAATGGACTTCTAGTGCAGTAATTTGTGATTTCGCACTGTCTCTATCACCTTGTGATAAAGCATTACTGATTGCTACCAAGGCATTGGTGGTACCACTTAATGCAGATAGTACAACAATTTTAGATTCTTCATCCTTGGTGATCAAGGTAGCAACTTCGTGCATCCTTTCTGGCTTACCAACGCTGGTGCCGCCAAATTTCATTATTTTCATATTTACTGGCTCGTTTGCATTCAAGCAAACATTTAATGTGAATCAATGTAAGAGCGAGCAAAATTACCGCATAATGGTTCGCTTTCAAAAAAATAAAGCAATATGTTTCAATCAAGTGGAGATGCCACTATAACTCAAGATGGTATTTTGCACCTAGGATCCTTAAATCATCGATGACCGCTTGATGTAATGGAATGCCATTGTTCATTCTCTGCGCTTCCATTTTTCTTTCTGGCTCACCGGGTATGATTACACTGGATTCGGTTGGTATAGTTTGGGCCGAGCGGAAACGTTGTATCCAATTGTCCATATGTTGTTTGAACTCCGCTGCAGGTCTAAATGCATCAATGCGCATTACGCCAAAGAAATGCCCAATACCTTCTCCTGGCAAATTTTCAGGCATAGGAACATATGCTGGAAAGGGTGGCACCCAAGGCCCATAATTGGCACCACTTAAAATAGCTGAAAAGATATCTACAATGGAACCAAGCATGAAACCCTTATGACTGCCATGTTCTTTATCACCTCCCAAGGGTAATAATGCACCGCCTTTTTTCAGTTCGTTTGCATCTGTGCTAGGGGCTCCTTCTTTTGTTTGAACCCAGCCTTCGGGACTGTCTTCATTTTTGCGTTGGAGAATTTCTAGTTTTCCATTGGCAGCGGTGGTGGTGGCAAAATCAGCAACAAATGGGGGTTCAATACCCGCAGGAATGGCTACCGCAATCGGGTTGGTTCCCAACAAACGTTCTATTGAAAAAGTAGGTGCTACCAATGCCGATGCATTCGTCATGGCAATGCCAATCATATCATGATCGAGTGCCATCATTGCATGATAGCCTGCGATACCAAAATGATTGCTATTCTTCACGCTTACCCAGCCGGTACCCACGTTGTTGGCTTTGTTGATAGCTACCTGCATTGCCGCAGGGGCAACTACCAATCCCAATCCTTTATCTCCATTGATTACTGCCGTGGAAGGGGTTTCATGAACAATTTGAATGGAGGGGTTGGCGTTAATTCTCCCCACTTCCCAAAGCCTTACATAGCCAGTTAACCTAGCAATTCCATGGCTGTCAACTCCCCTTAAATCGGCAGACAATAGCACCTTGGCGGCGGTATCGGCATTGGCCTCACTACAACCTATTTGAAGAAAAATGTTTTTTGCAAAAAGATAAAGTTGATGATAAGTATATAGTTGTTCCTTCATATTGTAGTCGTTGGATTTTTGAATAACTCAGCTCATTGACGTATCTGCCTGTCTGCAACTACTGCGCCTACTTAATTGAAAGCGGCAAATAGCAGCTCATTGTTGGAGCAATTGCAAAGCGAGATGTAGTGTTCAAAATTTGCTAGTTTTTCGCCAGTGTAAAGCTTCAGCCAGTTTTCAATGATACTTTTCTTTATTTTCATTTTTAGTTTAATTGATTCAAGAGTTAATTTGTAAGCTGGTATTAGTAATTCAATTATTTTCGTAATGAAATCGTTGTTTAAAATAATATCAATAAACAGTTAACTATTGTTAAATGTACAAAATCTTTTTTGCTACCATATGATTAAGATTGAATACCCGGCTTACCAACCTAAGATAAAAGAGCAGTTGGGGAAGGAATTTATATTTGATGAAATTAGAAAGCAGTGGATGATGCTTACTCCTGAGGAATGGGTACGACAAAATTTTTTACAATATTTGATTCAGGTAAAAAAGTACCCTTCTTCTCTTATTGCAGTTGAAAAGGAAATTCAGTTGGGAGAGCTCGCCAAGCGATTTGATATAGTGGTGTATGACCAAAACACCAAACCATGGATGATCATAGAGTGTAAGGAAATGGAGGTTGCCTTAAATGAGCAGGTGTTGAACCAAGCGCTTCGTTACAATATTACTTTAAATGTACCCTATATTGTACTCACCAATGGAACGCATTGTTTTGGCTTTTCAGGAAAAAAGGGGATCCTGGAGGAACTTAGCGAGTTGCCGAATTTTACTATTTGAAATCTGATTTATTGATGTGGATGAATTGGAATTACCAAAAGTAAAATCGCTTTCAGTTGTTGGTTGCTCCTTCATTTTACTAACATCAATAAACCAGTTTCCTTTTTTAATTAGATTACCATGATTTCTTTTTCCTTTGCCTCCAAATGCTTCTCTACCAGTAGGGTAAATCGGTTGGTAAATTCCTGGATTTCCGCCTCAGCATCTTTAGCAGCATCCTCACTTATTACAGCGTCTTTTTGTAATTTTTTTATTTGCTCAATCGCGTCTCTTCGGATATTACGAATCGATACTTTCCCCTGTTCGCCTTCACCATTGCATCTTTTTACTAGTTCTTTTCTTCGCTCTTCTGTAAGTGGAGGAAGATAAAGTCGGATAAAATTGCCATCATTTTGCGGATTGATTCCAATGTTACTGGCAATGATTGCCCGCTCAATTGGCTGGAGCATCTTCTTTTCCCAGGGTTGAACAGAAATCGTTCGGGCATCCAAGACAGAAATATTGGCTATCTGTGCTAGTGGGGTGGGGGATCCGTAATAGTCTGCAACAATGCCATCCAGCATATTTGGATTCGCCTTGCCCGCCCTTATTTTTACCAGTTCGGCCTCTAGGTGACCGATCGCTTTTTTCATTAAAGATTCTGTATCCTGTTTAATGAATTCCAATTCTTCTGACATAATATAGAAAATTAAGTATCTGCAAAACTAAAGAAAAGAATATTAGATGGGCAAATTATCGCTTTTTTACCCGTAAATTTTATTGGTTATCTTTTCTATAGAATAGAGAACTAGCTTATTTCAACTGTTTTAGGCGCAAGCAAAAGCGAAGGATAGGTAGGGAGTGAATTCTTTTTGGTCTGCAATTCCCCTGCAGTGGATGATTGAAGCATCCTCCTTTTATATTGAACCAGGGCCATTAATGCAAATGCAATTGTCATTAGAATACTGATTAGTATGGTAGTTCCCAACATTTGAAGGAAAACTGCCATTGCTATAAAAACCATATTGACCAATACACAGACCAATGTAACCTTTCGGTGGCTAAATCCAAGATCAAGTAAAAAATGGTGAACATGATTTCTGTCTGGACTAAATGGTGACCGCTTGTTAAGAATACGAAGTACAAAAACGCGAATAGTATCAAAAATGGGGATGATTAGAATGGCAATTGCCAGTGCAGGTGTTGAAGCTAACGGTAATGCACATTCTTTATTGCTTGCAAAGGCTATGAATTTCACTGCCATCATCGAATTAGCGATGCCAATCAATAGTGATCCCGTGTCTCCCATGAATATGCTGGCTGGAGAAAAATTGAAAAATAAGAAGGCAAGTAGGCTGCCAGCCATTGAAAAGCCCATTATGGAATAGAAGGGCTGGTCTGCAAATAAAAAGTAGCAGCCAAAAAATAACGAGGTCAATAATCCAATTGCACCCACTAGACCATCTACTCCATCGATTAGGTTGAAAGAATTGATGATGAATACGATTGTAAGTAAAGTAAATGGGAGAGATATAAAACCGGGTAATTGAAAAACCCCCATAAATCCTTGTATATTGGTAATTTGTAAGCCCCCCAATTGAACTAAGATGCCCGCTGCAATAAATTGCCCGATCAATTTTTTTGTAGGTGAAATAATCAAAATATCATCTTTGATGCCCAGAAAGAAAAGAATAATTGCGGCAGCTACAAAATATTTTAATTCCCCGTTGCCATTCGATGCCAATAATAGTAACGACAATATAAAGCCTGCAAATACGCCCAGTCCCCCTAGCGTGGGGATGCTTATTTTGTGCACTTTTCGGTCATCCGGTTCATCGAATAGTTTTTTTTCCTTGGCTACCTGTATAATGGTGGGGATGGCTAAAAAGGTCACAATAAAGGAAAGGCATCCGCTTAAAAAAACAGTAAACATTGTGTGTTAGTTATTCTAAATGGTTCTATAAATAAATTCGGTAAGCTCAGTTGAGAGAGGCAAGTACTAAAATCATATACAATATAATTAAAATATGTAATACATTAAAACAAATGGGCTAAAAGTTTCATTATTATATTGGGTAAATAAGTTATTTGATATAGATCCGCAATCCCATTTCCTCAAAATTTTGAAAAAATAATTGCCCTGTTATAATTTTTACTTTGCTTATGTAGGTATTTGAAGTAGGTTTGCATCGCATAAACAAAAAAAATGAGTGATTTAAAAGGAATAGCAAGTCAGGTACGCAGAGATATCGTGCGGATGGTACATGGAGTTCAAAGTGGTCATCCCGGTGGATCGTTGGGATGTGCTGATTATGTAACTGCGCTGTATTTTGATATCATGAAACATGATCCCCAGTTTGATATGAATGGGGTAGGAGAAGATCTTTTTTTTCTGAGTAATGGACACGTTTCGCCTCTTTTTTATAGTGTATTGGCGCGGAGTGGTTATTTTCCGATATCAGAATTGTCCACCTTTCGTAAGTTGAACAGCCGCCTTCAGGGGCATCCCACCACACATGAGCATTTGCCAGGTGTAAGGGTGGCAAGTGGTTCATTGGGTCAGGGAATGAGCGTAGCCCTTGGTGCGGCGATGTCGAAAAAGCTGAATAAGGATGCAGGAATCATTTATTCACTCCACGGAGATGGCGAATTGAATGAAGGACAAAACTGGGAAGCAATTTTATTTGCCGCACATAAAAAAGTGGACAATCTTATTGCAGCCATTGATTGGAATGGCCAGCAAATTGATGGACCTACGAGTATGGTAATGAATCTTGGCGACCTCGCTGCAAAATTTGAGGCTTTTGGTTGGACGGTATTAACCATCGAAAAGGGAAATGACATGGATGAAATAGTAGCGGGGCTTCATCTAGCTAAAACATATATTGGAAAAGGAAAGCCCATTGTTATTTTGATGAAAACAGAAATGGGTAAGGGGGTTGACTTCATGGAAGGTAGCCATGCATGGCATGGGATTGCACCCAATGATGAGCAATTGCAAATTGCACTTGCCCAATTGCCTGAAACCATGGGTGATTATTAAATAAAAAAATGTACTGCATATTTTCAAAAACGCTTTCTATTTAGAAGGCGTTTTTAATTGGGGGTATATCGGTATCTAACGAAGTTCAATCAATTGGCCAGCTGCTTTGCGAGCTGGAAACCAGGCTGCTAAAAGCGAGATGAAAGTTACAGTGGATAATACCAAAATGAAATCTGAAGCTTGCAGTTTTACAGGAAAATAATCGATTAAAAAAGAGCCTCCTTGTAGTTTGAATAGATGGTATTTTATCTGTATAATGCAGACCAGCAAAGCCATCCCTATTCCAGTGATTGCTCCAATAGCTGCCAATAGCAGTCCCTCTCCTAAGAATATTTTTAATATCATGCTTTTATCGGCCCCCATGCTTTGGAGAACGCTGATGTCTTTTTGTTTTTCCAGTACCAGCATGGTTAAGGCACTGATCATATTAAAGGCCGCTATGAATAGGATCAATGTTAGCACAGCATAGATGGCCCATTTTTCAAGCTTCATGGTATTGTATAGGCTGGTGTTTTGTTCGTACTTTGACTGTACTTTAAAAGAACTGCCTAGCATTGTTGAAAGTTGATTTTGTACTTGAAATAAATTGGAAGGGTCGGTTAGTTTTATTTCTGCAGCACTGTATTCATGCTGAGCAAAGCCCATTTGGCGCTTCACAAAATCTATATTGGTGATAGCGTATTTGTTGTCAAAATCCTGTTGAATGGCAAAAACACCTGTCGCTTTTATATTGCCTTCACTCAGGGATTGAAGGGGGTCGGTCATCGAAACTTTACCTTTTTTTGGCAAAATAACAGTTAATAGAGAGGCGGCTGCAGCATTGGTTATATTTACTCCTGCGGCATTTTGTATGCCAGCGCCCAAGATCAATCCTGGCTCATTGATATCACCGGTATTAAATTTGCCTTCAACGATTTTTTCTGCTACACCACTTACCTTTCGGTAATTTTCGTCTACCCCTTTCAGGTATACAATCGTTTGAAGGTCATCATTTTGCAACAAAGCTTTTTCTTCTGCGATCAGTGAAACCGCTTGAATACCTGGCAAGTTTTTTTGAAGCTGAATTTGAGCAGCGGTGAGGATGAAGGTCTTTCCTGTTTGAGGAATAATTTTTATATCGGTGTAAAAAGAGGAGTAGAGTGATTTTACCAGTCCTTCAAAACCATTGAAAACACTCAGCACCAGTATCTGGCAGGCAGTTGCAAAAGCGATTACCCCTACCGTTACCCAAGCAATCCAATTAATGGCATTGGCGCTTTTTTTTGCTTTAAAATATCTCCAGGCAAAGGTTAGATACATATCCTATACCCCAATGGGGTGTTTTGCAAATGTGGTTACTGTGAATATTAATCTTTTGTTGGGGTATTCTCTTTTGAGGAGGAGGTTTCTTCCTTTTTAATTTTTTCAAATAGCTCTTCCATTTTAAAAACATAGTCCAACGTATCATCAATAAAAAACTTCAGTTCGGGGATACTGCGTAACTGGTGGCGGACCCTAACACCCAATTCTTTTCGGATTTCTTTATTTTTTTCTTCAAATTTCAATAAGGCCGATTGGGTGTCCTTAACCTGAAACATACTTAGGTAAACCCTTGCCTCAAAAAGGTCGGGTGTAATTTTTACATTGGAAATGGAAATCATTCCTCCATCCACCATCAAGAGGTTCATGCGGCGAAATATGTCGTTCAGTTCTTCATTGATCAAACCTGCAACCTGTTTCTGTCTTTTTGTTTCTGTCGTCATATAATTTATTACTATGTAGCAAAATTACTTTTTTATTGTGATTCGGAGGGTTATTACTCAATCGAGCAGTTTAGCAGTATTCCGGTAAGCAGACTTAATTGGAATTGATTGCTTTTTATTGGTGGAAATACCCGATTCCGGTCGCGAAAATGCAGATTGCAAAATATAGCATCTGAAATTTCAAATTTTAATCCCTATTCCTTACCTTTGCGCCCTGAAAATAGACCTACTTACAATAAAATCTTGTTTATGGCCAATACCGGTAAAATAAAGTCAATCATAGGTGCCGTAGTAGACGTGCAATTTGATAGTGATAGCAATCTTCCAGAAATTTTAAATTCATTGGAGTTAAAGCGTGATAACGGTGATACTTTAGTGCTGGAAGTACAGCAACATCTAGGTGAAGACAGTGTGCGGACCATCGCGATGGATGGCACAGAAGGCCTTGTTAGGGGAATGGTGGTAATTGATACCGGCAAACCAATCGCTATGCCTGTAGGAGATGCCATTAAGGGTCGTTTATTTAATGTAACAGGAGATGCCATCGATGGTTTACCCCAGGTTAGCAAAGTAGGTGGTCGCCCTATTCATGCCAAACCGCCTTTATTTGAAAATCTGAGTACGGCAAATGAAATCTTATTTACCGGAATTAAGGTAATTGATCTAATCGAACCTTATGCAAAAGGCGGAAAGATTGGTTTATTTGGTGGTGCCGGTGTGGGTAAAACAGTTTTGATTCAAGAATTGATCAATAATATCGCCAAGGCATATAGTGGAGTATCCGTTTTTGCGGGTGTGGGAGAGCGTACAAGGGAAGGAAATGATTTGATGCGTGAGATGATTGAAGCCGGAATCATGAACTATGGCGATAAGTTTAAGCATAGTATGGAAGAAGG
>CANIMM010000098.1 GCA_947468255.1 Chitinophagaceae bacterium
AGCACTACAATCAGTGGAATTTTATCAGTTTGCTTAAACTCCTCCACCGACAGCCTGTTTAACTCATCCATGCTCAGTTTTCTCATAATGAACGTAACCGCTTATTTTAATGCAAAAGTAATTCACATCTTTCATAAACCCTTCTTAAAACCTAATAAAGACCGTATTTTTGTTCATAAACTAAATTAATCAATACGGGAAATTAAAATATGAAAAACAACATGAGCTGTATTTGTAATTATAATTAATTGTTACAATACATTTTTACTTTTTCAAATTTTCAGATTCTAACATTACTACCATGGCCAAATCAACCGGAGAAACCCCTTTAATGCAACAACACAATGCCATCAAGGCTAAATACCCTGATGCAATTTTGCTATTTCGGGTAGGGGATTTTTATGAAACATTTGGCCAAGATGCAGTCAATGCCTCTGGTGTGCTAGGAATTACATTAACCAAAAGAAACAATGGAGATGCCAATTCTTCTCAGTTAGCTGGATTCCCCTACCACGCACTGGATACTTATTTGCATAAACTGGTGAAAGCAGGATACCGTGTGGCCATTTGTGATCAATTGGAAGATCCAAAACAGGCAAAAGGAATTGTAAAAAGAGGCGTCACCGAATTGGTCACACCCGGGGTAGCTACCAGTGATAAGTTATTGGAGCATAACAGCAATAATTTTTTGGCCGCCCTTCACTTTAATGAGGATAAGATAGGTATTGCCTTTTTGGATATAAGTACCGGCGAATTTTTTGTTGCCGAAGGTGATCGCGAATACACAGACAAATTACTCCAGAGCCTACAACCTGCTGAAGTAATTTTTCAACGCAACCAACAAAAAAAATTTAAAGAATATTTTGGTGCAAAATTTTTCACCTATGCCTTAGATGAATGGATCTTTGCCGATGCATATGCTACAGAAAGTCTGCTAAAACATTTTGGAACCCACAGCCTAAAAGGCTTTGGAGTAGACAGTTTGCGAGAGGGAACGATAGCTGCAGGTGCTATCCTGCATTATTTAAAAGATACAGAGCATCCAAATCTAGGTCATATTACCTCCATTCAAAGAATTGATCGGGAAGAACATTTATGGATGGACCGTTTCACCATCCGAAATCTAGAATTATTTGGCGGTGGGGATGGCAGCAACACTTTATTGAAAGTGCTGGATAATACCGTTTCGCCGATGGGAGCCCGCTTATTAAAACGCTGGATGGTACTGCCATTAAATGATAGTATTAAAATAAAAGAACGACTTGATACCGTTGAATATTTTCTGAAAGAAGCAGATATTCGAAATAAAATTTCGCACCACGTAAAACAGGCCGGTGATGTGGAAAGACTGGTAAGTAAAGTGCCACTAAAAAAAGTAAACCCAAGGGAAGTATTGCAAATTGCCAGAGGCTTATTGCAGACTGCTTCCATAAAAGAAATTTGTGCTGGCACCAACAACGACTATTTAAAAAGACTCGGCGATTCACTTAACCCCTGTAAACTAATTTTAGAAAAAATAGTTACCCAGATCAATGAAGCACCTCCTGCCCTAGCTTCCAAGGGAGGCGTTATCGCTAATGGAATGAATGAAGAGCTCGATGAGCTAAGAAAAATATCCAGCGGAGGAAAAGAATACCTGATAGAACTGCAGCAAAAGGAAGCCTTACTTACCGGCATTTCTTCCTTAAAAATCAGCTTCAATAATGTTTTTGGCTATTATTTGGAAGTTACCAATTTACACAAAAGCAAAGTGCCCGAAACATGGATTCGAAAACAAACGCTTGCCAATGCAGAAAGATATATTACTCCTGAACTAAAAGTATATGAAGAAAAAATTATAGGTGCCGAAGATAAAATCCTTCTGATAGAAATGCAACTGTTTGAAAAATTATTAAATGAGTTGCAGGATTATATTGCCCCCATGCAGGTAAATGGACATGTGATGGCTGTATTGGATTGTTTAACTTGTTTTGCAAACAATGCCTTGCAATACCAATACAAAAAACCTGAAATCAACAATAGCAATATACTGGATATTAAAGACAGTCGTCACCCCGTAATTGAAAGATATTTACCCCCCGGGGAAAGCTATATTTCCAATTCAATTTATTTAGACCCATCCACCCAACAGATCATTATTTTAACTGGTCCTAACATGAGTGGGAAGAGTGCAATTCTTCGACAAACAGCACTGATTACCCTAATGGCACATATGGGAAGTTTTGTGCCGTCAAGCGATGCTAAAATCCCTTTAACGGATAAAATATTCACCCGAGTGGGTGCAAGTGATAATTTGAGTGGAGGGGAAAGTACTTTTATGGTGGAAATGAATGAAACGGCCAGTATCATCAATAATATTACTTCCCGAAGTTTAATTTTACTCGATGAAATTGGAAGGGGTACTTCCACCTATGATGGCATCTCTATTGCATGGAGTATTGTAGAATATTTACACCAGTCTGCCAATAGTCCTAAAACCTTATTTGCCACACATTACCACGAATTAAACGAACTAGAAAATAAATTACTGCGCGTAAAAAATTATCACGTCACCAATAAGGAGGTTGGAAACAAAATTATTTTTTTACGCAAACTAGCTCCAGGAGGAAGTGTGCACAGTTTTGGTATTCATGTGGCAAGAATGGCGGGAATGCCCCCGAGTTTGATAGAACGTGCTAATGAAGTTTTATTACAATTGGAACAAAGTAGGAATAATCGCCAAGACAATAAGGGTGATAGTTTGGATGAGAAAATACAACAACTCATTATACCAAAAATGCAACTCAGTATTTTTGATGCACACTCTGCCACATTTGAAGAAATCAGAACCCTGCTAAATGCGGTAGACATCAACCGTTTAACACCCGTTGAAGCATTATTGAAACTGCAGGAAGTAAAAGCGAAGGTCAAATAAACACTGATGTCAATAGAACACCCGCATTATTATAGCTAATTTAGGGGTTAATAATTTACCTTTACTACCATCATATGATTAGTAATAAGAAAATATTAATATACGTATTGTTATTTTTTCTTTCAAGGAATAGCTTTTCACAAACTGTCTGCAATGGCCTTGGACAAAATCCACAAACCGCATTTCCAGTTTGTGGTACCGACACTTTCAAAATGGCATCTGTTCCCATCTGTGGCGACAGACTAGTACCTGGCCCCTGCACAGCCTCTCAGGTAACAGATAAAAATCCATACTGGTATAAATTCACCTGCTTTTCTGCAGGAACCTTAGGTTTTTTAATTAAGCCCAACACCTTTTCCGATGATTACGACTGGCAATTATTTGATGTAACAAACCGTAATCCTGCAGACATTTATATTGATTCGAGTCTTTTTGTATCCTGTAACTGGTCTGGTGAACCAGGTAACACAGGCGCATCGGCAGCAGGTACTTTAACCGCTGTTTGCGGATCTACAGGTACTGGTCCAGCCTTGCCCCTTTTTAGCAAAATGCCCTCCCTACTGCTAGGGCATAATTATCTGTTGCTGATCAGTCATTTTAGCGATTCACAAAGTGGCTATTCATTGTCCTTTGGCGGTGGAAGCGCCAACATTACCGACCCTATAATTCCCAACTTACTTAAAGCCAGGGCAGCTTGCGATGGTAGCAGCATTTCTGTAAAACTGAATAAGAAAATGAAGTGTAGTAGTCTGGCAGCCGATGGATCTGATTTTAGTATCTCCCCTGCTATTGCCCCCATCATCAAAGCAGAAGGAATTGGATGCAGTACAGGATTTGATATGGACTCAGTAGTACTTACCCTTGGAGGAATCGTACCCCCTGGCAATTACACGATTCGCATTGAAACAGGCACTGATGGAAATAATTTATTAGACAATTGTGATCGTGGATTTCCCACCGGGCAAACACTGCCTGTAACCGTATATCCATTAACTCCCACCCCCATGGATAGCATTTCAAAAATAGGTTGTGCACCTCAAGTGCTGGAGCTAGTTTTTAAAGACCCCATGTTTTGTACTTCCATCGCAGCGGATGGGAGTGACTTTTTCATTACAGGCACCCATCCCGTATCAATAGCAGCTGCAACAGGTGTTTGTAGCGCAAATGGCCTAAGCCAGCTAGTTAGAGTAAGCTTATCAACTCCCATTCAACAAGCAGGTACTTATCAAATTAAACTCAAAAATGGTACTGATGGCAATACGATCATCAATGAATGCGGCGTACCAACTATTGCAGGGGCAATGCTTCAATTTATCACATCCGATACGGTTTGCGCAGACTTCAGTACTAAATTACGACCGGGTTGTTTGACGGATACAATTGACTATTTGCATGATGGAAAAAATGGAGTAAACAGTTGGAACTGGAGTTTTGAAAATAACCTTAGCAGTACCTTAAAAGGAACTACGGTGATCTTTTCAACCTATGGACAAAAGCGTGCTACCCTTATTGTTACCAATGGGACTTGCCCTGATACCTCCTCCTCCACAATCACACTGACCAGTAACAAAGTAACTGCGGCCTTTGAATCGACTGCAGTTGTTTGTCCGGGTGACCCCGCCCTATTTATTGACAAAAGTACCGGAGCAGTCACAAGCTGGGAATGGAACTTTGGAAACGGCAACACAAGCTTGCTGAATATCCCACCGCTCCAATCTTACCCTTCTTCCAATTCTATTAAAAATATTCCTGTACAACTCATTGTGAAAAATATTGCCGGATGCCCAGATACCACCATAAAGAACATTCAGGTAATTGGCAACTGCTATATCGCAGTTCCAAAAGCATTTTCGCCCAACAACGATGGACTGAATGATTTCCTTTATCCTACCAATGCCTACAAAGCAAAGGAACTTCTGTTTAAAGTTTTTAACCGATTTGGACAACTAGTTTTTGAAACCCAAAACTGGAATATCAAATGGGATGGGACTTATAAGGGTTATCCGCAGGATCCTGGCACATTTGTTTGGATCTTACAGTACATCCATATTGACACTGGTAAGCGCATTGAATTAAAAGGCAGTACTGTTTTAATTCGATAAAAAATTACTAGATTTAAAATGGAATTGAAAAGGAGATTCATTTTATAGGTAGGTAAAAAAGGTATACATTCAACTGTACAATCGGCAGCAATCTATAAGCCAAGGAAATCAATCCCAAAAGACTAGCCATTGGCATCCACATTAAATTAATCGCTTCAACATCGCTACTACCCTATCAATTTCTTCTGTGGTATTGTGTTTGCTAAAACTAAACCGAATAGCTATCTGATTCGGATCGGTATTGATAGCCCGGATTACATGACTTCCTTGATCAGCTCCTGAGGCGCAGGCACTTCCACCGCTAGCACAGATATGATGGATATCCAAGTTGAATAACAACATTTCAGATTTTTCAGATACCGGAAAGCTTACATTCAAAATAGTATAGAGGCTTTTTTCAAACACATCGCCATTAAAATTAATTCCAGGAATGTTTTTTTTCAACGCTTCATACATATACAACTTTAATGAATGGATGGAGGTACGATCTGCTTCAAATCCTGCAGTAGCAATTTCCAACGCTTTAGCAAGCCCTACAATTCCATAGATATTTTCAGTTCCAGCCCGCATATTTCTTTCCTGCCCACCACCATGGATGAATGGCTGGATCCGCATATTCTCATTGATATATAAAATTCCCACCCCTTTTGGTCCATGGAATTTATGTGCTGACGCTGTTATAAAATGCACCGGCGTATTTCGCAAATCAAAAGGTAAATGCCCAACTGTTTGTACAGTATCACTGTGAAAAACTGCATTGTACAAATTACATAGATTTCCAACTGCATGAATATCCAACATATTGCCAATCTCATTATTGGCATGCATTAGCGTTACCAATGTTTTGACGGAAGATTCGGACAATAATTTTTCAAGATCCTCCAAATCAATATGTCCATTGGGCAACAATTTTACATAACTCACTGCTGCCTTTCCTGCATTAATCAAATATTCTACTGCATGGGATACAGCATGGTGCTCTATTTCAGAGGTAATGATATGCTTACATCCCAAATCCCTCACTGCTGAAAAAATAGCGGTATTGCTGCTCTCGGTTCCTCCACTGGTAAAAAATATTTCTGCAGGATGCGCATTTACAATTTTGGCTACCGATTTTCTTGCCTGCTCAATGGCCATTCTTGTTTCCCGACCATAAGAATAAATAGAAGAAGGGTTGCCAAATTTTTCTGTCAAAAAAGGCATCATCGCTTCTAGTACCAATGGGTCAAGAGAAGTAGTAGCGGCATTATCAAGGTAAATTCTATTCATATTTGCCCCAACTTATCGGGGATTGGTAACTCTATATTTTAAAACATCATTGCTCTAAAATAAAAATTCAGTATTAAAAAATTAGCAAAAGCATCTTTCAGCCCTCCAAATAACAATCTATTTGTTAGTCGATCTAGGCGCTTACAATAACTCACTAATATCTTTCATTAATCTGCTGGCAATATTATCGGCAGTTGTAGCGAAATTACTTTCAGCATAAATGCGGATAATTGGCTCCGTATTACTGGTACGTAAATGCACCCAATCCTTATCAAATTCAATTTTCAAACCATCTTCAATATTGATTGGATAGTTTTTGTATTTATCTTTTATTTTCTCAAACAACCCTTTTACATCAACCCCATTTTCGAGCTGAATCTTGTTTTTGCTGATAAAATAATCTGGAAATGAATTGCGTAGTTGTTTGGTGGTCTTTTTTGTATTTGCCAAATGAGTTAAAAATAAAGCAATTCCAATAAGGGCATCCCTTCCATAATGCAAATCCGGAACAATAATACCCCCGTTGCCTTCTCCTCCAATTACCGCATTTACTGCCTTCATTTTATTAACCACATTTACCTCCCCCACTGCACTAGGAAAATATTCACCTCCATGCTTCTCCGTTATATCCCTTAATGCACGGGTAGATGACATATTAGAAACCGTATTTCCATTACGATGGCTTAACACATAATCTGCTACTGCAACCAGCGTATACTCTTCTCCAAACATGGTTCCATCCTCACATACAAAACAAAGTCGATCTACATCCGGATCTACGGCTATTCCAAGACTGGCTTTTTGTTTTAACACTTCCCTGCTTAATTCTGTTAAATGCTCTGGCAAGGGTTCTGGATTATGTGCAAATTTACCATTCACTTCCCCGTTTAAAACCTCAATTTCCTTCACTCCTAGCGCCCTTAACAATGCAGGCACCGCAATTGCACCGGTACTGTTAACAGCATCCACCACCACTTTGAACTTTGCTTTTTTGATAGCCGCTACATCTACCAGTTCGTAATTTACTATCGCATCAATGTGCTTGAGTAAAAAAGAATCATCCAAACTGCAACTGCCCAGTTGGTCGACCGGAGCAAAAACAAAATCCTCTCTTTCCGCAATTTCCAATACTTTTTGTCCGGCTGCACTATTGATAAATTCACCCTGACTATTTAATAATTTTAAAGCATTCCACTCTTTTGGATTATGGCTAGCCGTAAGTATAATACCACCTCCAGCATTTTCAAAGACCACCGCCATTTCTACTGTAGGAGTCGTGCTGTAATCCAAATCAATTACTTGCAAACCTAGTGCCTGCAAAGTACTGATCACCAGATTCTTTACCATTGCCCCACTTATTCTTCCATCCCTGCCAACAATTATTTTTTTATTAGCACCCTCTTGTATTAATAAAGTGCCAAATGCTGCTGTAAACTTTACAATATCAAGGGGGGTAAGATTATTGCCGGTTTTGCCTCCTATCGTTCCTCTGATACCGGAAATGCTTTTTATCAATGTCATTCTTCTAGTCAGTTAATGATGAGTTGCAAAGATAACCAATTGAACAGCGTTAAAAAATTGGATTTAACGACCTTTTCAATAAGGTTATTTTTTTATAAAATGTGCTGATGGTTAAATGGATGGATAAAAAACAGGACTGCAATAGCCTAAGGAAATACAAAAGCCGTCTGGATTGATCTCCTTCGACGGCTTTTGTAAATATTGAAAAAAATAATCTATAAAATCAAACCATTTTAAAAGATTCCAAAAACTTAGTGGTAAAATTTCCACTTCTGAAATCTTCATTCTTCATCAGTTGCAAATGAAAAGGAATGGTGGTCTTTATTCCTTCGATAACATATTCACTCAATGCCCGATGCATCGTATCAATTGCTTCTTCTCTAGTTTGTGCTACAGTAATTAATTTCCCAATCATACTATCATAATAAGGAGGGATTACATAACCTGCGTATACATGACTATCAACACGAACACCGTGTCCACCGGGGGTATGCAAAACCGTTATCTTACCGGGGCTAGGTCTGAAGTCATTGTAAGGATCCTCTGCATTGATTCTACACTCAATAGCATGCATTTGAGGATAATAATTTTTTCCACTCACCTTATGACCTGCAGCAATTTTTATTTGTTCTTTTATCAAGTCGTAATTCACCACTTCCTCCGTTACACAATGTTCTACTTGTATGCGTGTATTCATTTCCATGAAGTAGAAGTTGCGATTTTTATCTACCAAAAACTCAATGGTTCCCACACTTTCATAATTAATAGCACTGGCCGCCTTGATAGCAGCATTGCCCATTTGCTCTCTTAACTCTGGTGTCATAAATGGTGAGGGCGATTCTTCTACCAGCTTTTGGTGACGACGCTGGATGGAGCAATCCCTTTCACTTAAATGACAAACATTACCAAATTGATCCCCTGCGATTTGTATTTCGATATGGCGTGGCTCTTCCACAAATTTTTCCATATAAATACCATCGTTTTTAAACGATGCTGCGGCTTCAGTTTTAGCATTTTCAAAAGCTTTTTCCATTTCGCTTTCCTGCCAAACCACGCGCATTCCCTTACCACCACCACCAGCAGTTGCTTTTAAAATTACCGGATAACCCACTACGTTTGCTGCAAGGTCTTTAGCCTGCTCCACACTTTCCAATAAACCACCGCTACCGGGCACTACCGGCACACCTGCCTTAATCATCGTTTCTTTCGCAGTGATCTTATCGCCCATCGCATTGATCATATCAGGGGTAGGTCCAATAAACTTTACTCCATGATCGGCGCAGATCTGTGCAAATTTTGCATTCTCGGCAAGAAATCCATACCCAGGGTGAATGGCATCCGCATTGGTAATTTCCGCTGCCGCCATAATATGCAATACATTCAGGTAAGAATCCATACTACTCGGCCTACCAATACATACGGCCTCATCAGCAAATTTTACATGCAGACTATCTTTATCTGCGGTAGAATAAACCGCTACTGTTTTAATGCCCATCTCTTTGCAAGTACGAATAATACGCAAGGCAATTTCTCCACGGTTGGCAATCAATATTTTTTTGAACATAATGGCAAATTTGAAATTTCGAAAATGGCCAATTTAACAATACCTAGTAAAAAATGCCCAATCAAAATAGTAAGGAACTTGAAAATGAACGATCGGTTGATTTCAAATTGGTAGTATCAACACGAGTCAATCCTCTTCACTTGGAAGCTTTGAACGAAAGTTAAATTAGCTAGGATCTACCAAAAATAATGGCTGATCAAATTCTACTGGACTAGCATCTTCTATTAAAATCTTCACTATTTTACCCTTTACCTCGCTTTCAATTTCATTAAAAAGCTTCATCGCTTCAATGATACAAACGATTGACCCAGGAGTCACCTCATCACCCTCATTTACAAAAATGGGCTTCCCTGGTCCTGACTGGCGATAAAATGTACCAA
>CANIMM010000099.1 GCA_947468255.1 Chitinophagaceae bacterium
AAGTCCTTCATTGAGAATATAGGAGCAATTGTGAACCGGCTTACCTAGGTCATAAGACATTTGAGTGATGTTAAAGTCGGGCTGAAGCCAAGGTTTTTGCTGGGTCATGTACTGCTGAACCACTTCAATCAACACATCGATCTGCGGCAATGGAATCAGCAAATCCATTGGATTGTCGTCTTGTACCTCCTGTGCAATATCCTGTGCACCGGAGGTGTCGGGCGAAGGGCTTGCCTTTTTTTCAATTGGATTAATTAGTAGGTAACCATACAACACCACGGGATTAAGTATGATGTAAATAATAGATATAAAAAAAATAATATTGCCGCTGAACACTATTTTCTTGATCTGTACATTATAAGTATCGGCATTGGAAGTCAGCAAAATATAGAGGTTTGGAATACTCAACAATAGCTGAAAGAAGGACAAAATGATCAGGAACAAAATCCAATTTCTGCTACTTTTTGGCAATAAGGGGTAGCCCTTATTGTTTTCCCTCCATACGACTTTGAAGGAAAGGAATAAATAAAATAATATAAATCCCAAGCGGGGAACTATTTTCTCCAATAGCCTTATCAGCTGGACATTGGCGAAAGAATAGGAATGATAATTCCAGCTGTTTTTCCCGGCAATATCCTCCCTTAAAAGCAACTGGAAAATTACTATCAATGCCACCGGCAACAGATGCCACCAATCTGATTGCCTGAGTTTTTTTTCGTCTCCAACAAAGGACCTTATGTATAAATAAAAAATGGCTGGCGACAAAAAAAACAGCACTATTAGGGGGAAAAACAGCAATTCAGGTACCATCCATTTTTCCATTATATAATGTTGAAATAATATATAGTTGGATGCTTTGCCGATAAAAAACAGCGCCAATAGCTGGTTTAATAACTTATTACCCCTAGAAGAGAACAGCAAATGAACCGAGAACACCACCACCAATACCTCGTTAAAAAGGGAAATAAAATCAGTTAATTGCATGTAAATAATAAATAAATAATATATTAGCCATAAAAACAGCTTAGAATCAAGTTCCTGAAAATTTAAAAAAATCTGATTGCAAAATTAATACAATTCAATAGAAAAAAAGTTGGCTATCAGTCGCCTTTATAGATGACATCTTTTTTAAAACAGCACTCAAGCCATGAAAAATTTGGATAACCCTTACATTTCTTGCAACTTCGTTCATACAACCGTAAAAAACTATTGACCAGCTAAAACACCACCATGAAAAGATATTTCCTTGCCCTCGATCTGGTAGATGACCCCGAAATAATTGCCGAATATGAACGATGGCACCAAGCTGGCAACCTTTGGCCAGGAATCAAAGAAAGCATTTTGGGTGCCGGCATCATCCAAATGGAAATTTACCGAACCGGTAATCGACTTGTCATGACAATGGACACAGATGAAAGCTTTAGCTTTGAAAGAAAATCAGCTATGGACCAGGCCGATCCCAATGTACAGCAATGGGAAGAACTGATGTGGAAATTTCAATCCCCCCTGCCCTGGGCCAAGGAAGGTGAAAAATGGGTGTTCATGGACAAGATTTTCCAACTCGCTTAATTATTAAGACCTGCTAATTTTCACTTTAGCTTAAATAACTTTCGAAGAACTGATAATAGATAATGATGCAAACGCTTATTTGTACAACCCCTCATCTGCTTGACTATACCAACACCCCCTTACCAATAGTGGGTATTGGAGAAACCTTACTAAAGATAAAACGTATTGGTATCTGTGGCACCGACCTTCATGCCTTTGAAGGTACGCAGCCTTATTTTAGCTACCCTCGAATATTGGGTCACGAGCTAGCTGCAGAAATAGTGACCACCGATGCAGCCGGTTTTTCAGAGGGTGAAGCGGTAACCTTTATCCCCTATTTTTACTGCGGAAAATGCATTGCCTGCAGAACGGGAAAAACCAATTGCTGTGAAACTATTAATGTTTGTGGGGTTCATAGCGATGGAGGAATGCGCGAATACCTAACCGTTCCCTCCTATTCATTGGTTCATGGCGAAGGACTCAGCTTCGACGAGCTGGCCCTGGTGGAGCCCCTGGCCATTGGCGCACATGGCGTAAGGAGAGCAACCATTACTGCCGGGGAATATGTATTGGTGATTGGGGCAGGACCAATTGGACTGGGCACCATGGAATTTGCCAGAATTGCCGGCGCCAAAGTAATTGCAATGGACATCAATGAAGACCGACTTCAATTTTGTCGAGAAAAATTAGCCGTTGAATATGCTATCAACCCAGCCAAAGAAGATGCACTTGAAAAATTAAAAATCATCACCCAGGGCGATATGCCTACTGTGGTAATGGACGCTACAGGTAGTCTTGGCGCCATCAACGAAGCGTTTCGGTTCATGAGCCATGGCGGAAGGTATGTGCTAATTGGACTTCAAAAGGAAGCGATCAGTTTTAGCCATCCTGAATTTCACAAAAGGGAAGCCACGCTAATGAGTAGCCGCAACGCCACCAGAGTCGACTTTGAATGGGTAATTGAATCGATGAAAAAAGGCTGGGTCAATCCAGCAACCTATATCACCCATCGGGTGAAATTTGAGGCAGTAAAAGCAAACTTTGAAAGCTGGCTCAAACCTTCCACCGGTGTGATAAAGGCGATGATAGAACTGTAGCTGTAATCTGCATTGCCTGCATATTATTTACAGGCGGCACCATCCCCCTTCAGAAAATAGGATTTGTACTTGTTGGATTTGGGATCCATACATCCCTGCAGGTTGAGTATTTTTATATTGCGAAAATCAACCGGCTGACCTTCACTTTGCAGTGCGATAAAACCTTCCTTCAATAATTTGCCATCCTGCTTAATTTTTGGGTCGTAATTGTCTACCACCCCACCCCCTATCTGCGGCTTGGAATACTGCAACACCGTATCCCCATTGATGATATGGGTAATCAGCGAATCGCCCAATACAATAATTTCCCCTTTCACCCATTGCTCTCCTTCATAAGTTTTTGAACTGGAAGAGATGCAATGGCGCGGATCGATATGTCCCTGAAACACCACATCTGTACCGGGCGAACACATATTGCCGGTAGGCCTTGAAACACCATCTCCTAGTCCTGCCAAGAGCTGAAACTCAACTGAAATGGGCCAATTCTGCTCACGCGGCATGGTATGGGGATCTTGGGAGTGAAACATAACCCCACTATTTTTGAGGGTGTATTCCGGAGCATCTTTGCGCCACTGGCCCACAATACGATATTCAAAAACTAAGTGATAATAAGAATAAGGTTGTTTATAATACAGATGCCCAAACTGCTCATTGAAAACATCGTATTGGTCGTACCGCACTTTTACAATGCCGTCTTCGACCCTGAAAGTATTACCGTAATTCTCTCCCACTTCGTGGTGATTGATTTTAGGCACCCAATCCTTGATGTCTTTACCATTAAAAAGGGTTTTCCAATCCTTCCTATCGGGATTTCGCTGTGTAAAAGCAGCCATCGCAAATAATAAAAGGAAAGAACAAAATATCCATCTGGCATACATTTTTTCCATACGTTTGTTTTATTAAATGATTCGGATTTAATCCCTGTTACCATCTATTTGAGCAAAAAGTAAATATAAATAAAACAAATAGTTTGGTCGGAAATATTTTTAGCAGCAGGGAATCGATCCGCATGTAGTTTTTAGTGCTTATCTTGGTAAAATATTGACTGCCATTTCGCTTTTTATCACCTGTTTTTATTTGAGCGATAGCAAAAAAATAGCCGAAAAAATTCAAATGGCCAGTTGACTAATAAATCATCCTGATTATGAAAAATACAATTATTGGTTGCCTGCTTTTTTGCAGTTATCACGTTAAAGCGCAAACGCTGCCCAACTTTGAGTTGATCAAACTAGAAAAAATTGCGGACTACAAAAAAGCAGAACCCTTTGTCTTGCAAACGGCCACCTTCTTATTATCTACTCCATTTAAAAGTGGAAACAAAGATCGAAGCAATTCCTTGCGCTTTATCAGCCAATGGATGAATGGTACACCCGATTATTCCCTGGTAATCTTTGATGTAATGGACAAAATTGGCAAGGATAATATTGACCTTTTAGGAATTTACATTTCAGCAATGACAAAATTTACTTTGGAAAACAAGGTTGCTGCCAAAGATCCTGCTGTGATTAAATTGAATGCGATCACCATGCTAATAAAGTATTGTGAAAATAAAGACAACAACCTTAAAATGTCCAAACAAGTAAAAAAACTTGCTGAAGCAAATGAAAAAGGAGAACTGGAACAGGCATTAAAGTAAAGCTTGTATTTGGATCAGTTTCCATCACCAAAAACATGCTGAATATTGATTCTGCCGACGCTAGTGAAAATTAAATTAATGTTTACGCTGAAATTGTTTTTTGAAAATACCAAATTGTTTAAATCATGAAAAATAAAATCTTGTTCCTGTTCTGCGCTATTTGCTGTTGGTTTTCCAGTCAATCGCAATCCTCCGAGCTAAGACAGGGTAATTACTACACGGTAGCCCAGGGTAAGGTTAAACTAGCTGAATATGCCAGCACCTACCATGATTCAAAAAGCTGGGCCAAGCGAGTAGAGCAGATTAAAGCCACCATACGCCATGGTGCAAAACTTGAATTGCTACCTGAACGCTGTGCGCTCAAACCAATACGCAACAACAAACATATTTATGCTGATTACACCGTAGAAAATGTTGCTTTTGAAAGCCTTCCAGGCTTTTATGTTACTGGTAATCTTTACTTACCTAAAAATTTTAATGGTAAGATTGCAGGGGTTGTTAGTCCTCATGGACATTGGCCTAATTTAGCAGATTACGGAAGATTTCGTCCAGACGTTCAATATCGATGTGCTACTCTAGCCAAAATGGGTGCTGCTGTTTTTACGTATGACATGCTTGGATATGGCGAATCAACTCCTTGTCTGCATGAAAACCCCGAAGCGGTAAGACTTCAAACCTGGAACAGCATTCGGGTGGTAGATTTCTTGCTTTCGCTGGGCTTTGTAGACGAGCAGCGATTAGGCGTTACCGGTGAATCGGGAGGTGGCACCCAGGCATTCTTACTGGCCGCCTTAGATGACAGAATAGATGTGTCAGTACCCGTAGTGATGGTTGCTGCCAATTTTTTTGGAGGATGTGCTTGCGAAAGTGGCATGCCCATTCATACATATGGAAGCTTTGAAACCAATAATGCAGAGATTGCAGCTTCATTTGCTCCCAAACCCATGCTAATGATTTCAGATGGAGACGACTGGACAAGCAACACGCCAGAAGTGGAGTATCCTTATATCCGCAATATCTATCAATTATTTGGCGCAGCAGACAAGGTAGAAAATACCCACCTGCCCAATGAAGTGCATGACTATGGATATAATAAAAGAACAGCGATGTACAAATTTTTATCAAAACATTTGAGCCTCAATCTCAAAGCGGTAACCGATAGTCATGGACTAATCAATGAGCGCTTTGCAAATCTTTTGGAGCGAAAATCACTTGAAGTTTGGCCGGATAAGAATTATCCCAATGGCATAATTACAGACTGTTCAGAAGTAATTAGAAAGATGAACCCTTCCAAATTATAAGCATTCATTGAAGGGCTTAAAACGAGCCTGCAAAATAGATTGTATCAGAGGCAACAAAAAATCGGGGAAAATAATTTATATTATTCAATAGAATTGATAGGTACCAACCATAATTTTTTATGAAAAAATTACTATTCATTCCGATATTTTTTGCTTGTTATTTTGGAATGGCCCAAACTCAAAATTCATCTAAAATAATTGGCACCCCTATCATCCTTGATAATATTTTTATTGCACAGCATGATTTTCCAAAAATGATGGATTGGAATGATGCAAAAGCTGCATGCGATAGTTTAGGAAATGGCTGGAGATTACCTGATAAAGAAGAACTGACTTTTTTATATCAAAACAAAGTCAGGATTGGTATTTTTAAGTTTGATATCTATTGGAGTTCTTCCGAGTACGGCCCTGGCTTCGCTTGGTTCCAGAGTTTCGGCTATGGCGGTCAGTACCCCAGCTATAAGCACGACGCAGCATATGTTCGTGCTATAAAGGAATTTTAATTGTTTGTCAATTTTTTGATTTAAAAATCCAGCGTAATTGAAACCTACTTAACTATATTCAAATGAAACTTTACTGTATTTTTCTATGAAATATATACCAGGATTACTAGCAGCTCATTCACTCAAGAAGTCTGCATTGACTTTAAGTTTAAAATGAATTCTTTAGGCGTAAATCCAGTCGCCGATTTAAAGGCGGTATAAAAGGTGGAGCGGGACGAGAAGCCTACTTTATTGGAAATGCCATCCATCGATAGCTTCTCCGCTTCACCGTTAATAAGTATTTCTTTGGCATAGTCAATCCGTAAATTGGTTCGCAAATCTGTAAATTTTATCTTTAAAATATTGTTGAAGCAATATAACAAATGGTGTTGGGGTGCCTTTAACGCGATGGATAAATCCGTAAATGAAAACTTGTTGTTGAGATAGGGTTTTTCATTTTCAAGATAATTGGTAATGCTTGCAGCCAGCTTTATAAAGGGGTCTTCTGAATTATTTTCTATGGCATTGTTTGGCAGTGGACTGATGGTTTTAATATTGTAATAGGTCAGTGTTTGCTCTGCTTCGGGGTTTATATTTAGGTAAGTTGGGATACCATAAAGTATCTGGGGAAAAAGGAGCAGACTGCCAACCATGGTAAACAAAGCTATTCCGGCAATATAGTGCGTAGGCAGGTTGACTGATGCACCAGTTATTGCGTCTACTTGTGAAATCAGCGAAATAGAGAGTAGAAAAAAGTTCACCGCTATTATTAGTACTGTTGTAAGCAGTAACATCAACCAATAATATGTAATGCGGTGTTGCTTGAAAGGAATGGTTGAATTTTTTAGTTTGGAGGGTCGGTGGCCCAATAAAATTCTAAGGGAAAAGAGCACATAGACAAACAGTAAAACAGGGCGTTCAATAAATGAAAAATTAATTGAATAGAGCAAATTGAGGGATAGTTTTCTCACCACCTCCAGATTATTAATAATGGATTCCGCCAGTTGCAGCTTGTAGGCAAAAGGCTCCCGTAAATAGGGGAAAACATTGACAAAGTGAATCACCGCAGGAATAAAATGCCAACCATCACTCCAACTTAATCCCTGCCTATCTAACAAAGTACCTCGCACATAAAAATACAGCAATGGTCCTAGTAGCAGCCATAAGGGAGAAAAATGACTAAAAAAAATGGCCAGCCAAAATGCCGACTTCCCATAGAAGGTAAAATAATGGGCTAGACTACAGGTTGAAAAAATCAGAAAAAGAAATGAGAGGTAAAGGGCGGTCTTATTAATCTTCCAATTGTACAATGTCAATATGACTGAAAGAATCGCTATTAAAATCGAAATGTATAATAACATGGTAATCTAGGAAATCGGATTAATTAGAGATTGTATCACAGTGCAATTTACCTTAATGAGTAGTAAGTTCAAAATTCTGAAATAAAAACTTGTCTAAATTTCTGATTTTCGGATAAGAACGCTGATAGAATGGAAAAATATGTTCCAAGGGTAATTTAGTTTTATCAACTAAAGATGCACTGGAAAACATAAGCATAGGCTATTTTTCAATTGCCATTATGGCATTGCACTTTGTTTATTATTCCACTTTATTAGCGGACAAATCGAATAGTTGCAATTATGTATAAAATGAACAAACAAATCCATTGGTTTTATCAAACCCTTTCCTGTCCTTTTTTGACCTTGACAATGGTAGTCACCGGTTTACTACTAACCAGCAATCAGACAACCTCGCAAAACTTTATCATAGATCCAAATTCCTAAAAACCAAACTATGCTGACAATATCACCATCACTTACTTGTCAATATTTCAAATCCACCAATTTTTACCCCTCTTTCAGGGCCTCCTTATTGCTGCCGCTTCTGCTGACCGGTCTTTTTGCTACAGCACAAAATGCTTATACCAGCACGGTCAATATTGCAGGTTTATCCGCTACGGTTGGAGATTACCGCCTCGACTGGAGCGTAGGTGAGTCGGCTGCCATCACGAGTATGTTCAACGGCGATCTGGTCCTCACCAACGGTTTGTTGCAGTACAGCGTGGAAAACCAGCTGGAAGCCAATCTCGTTCCCAGCTTTTTGCCCGGTGAAATCATCATTTACCCCAATCCGGTCAAAAATATACTGAACATCAACATCCTACATGCCAACAAGGGCAGGCACCAGCTGGAACTGCTGGACGCATGGGGCGCCAAAATCAAAGAGGTGCTAGTGGTCTACAACGGGTTGGGCGTACTTCAAAAATGGAACCTCAGCGGATTATCCGCCGGCCAGTACCTATTGAATATCCGCCAAACCCACCCGGTTACCGGAAGACTGATGAAGAAAAAAGCATATAAAATACTTAAAATTAATTGATAACTGAATAATTGATAACTGATAGTTTTTAAATGATAATTTTTTAACTGATAACTGAAAACTGATAGTTTTTAAATGAAAGAGGATAAATGATAATGGTCAAAAGATAATGGAAAAATTGTTTAGCTAAATATCTAAACATCTAAACTCCTAAACCTCTAAACTCCTAAACATCTAAACCTCTAAACCCCTAAACATCTAAACCTCTAAACCTCTAATCTCCGAAACTCCTAAAACAATAAAATATGCATACTATGTTCGCTCGTACCAGTTCTTTTTTTATCGCGCTGCTTTTCATTGGCTTTGCTGGTTTTTCGCAGGCGCCCAATTTACTCAACTACCAGGGGGTAGCCCGCAATGCAGTGGGTAATCCATTACCTAACCAGACGATGAATCTTCGTTTGTCGGTTCATAACCTTATTGCTTCGGGCGCTACGGTGTACAGCGAAACCCGCGTCATCAAAACCAACCTAGGGGGCTTGTTTTCCGTGCAGATCGGCAGTGCGGGCAGCACCAGTGCCACCGGCACCATCGGCGCTGTAAAATGGCTTTTGGGCGATAAATATTTGCAGGTGGAAATAGACGCTGCCTCCAACAATAATTATTTGAACATGGGCACCGTTCAACTGGTGAGTGTGCCCTATGCATTCAATGCAGGTTCGGCAAACAATGCCGCCACTGTTACCACCAATGCCAACCTTACGGGAGCGGTCACCAGCATTGGGAATATTACCAGCCTTTCGGCCTCACCCGCCCTAACGGGTGTGCCCACTGCACCTACTGCCGCCCCAGGTACGAATACCAATCAAATTGCCACTACTGAATTTGTAACAGCTGCTGCCTTAACCGGTCCGGCGGGAGCAAAAGGAATACAGGGATTGCCCGGTGCAGTCGGACCTGCTGGTCCCCAAGGAATACAAGGTGTTCCGGGGCCGATTGGTGCCACCGGATCAGTGGCCAATGTTGGTGCAATTAGCGGAACGCCTACTGCCAATGGTGCAAGCATCAGTTACGGAATACTAAGCCTAGCCCCTGCTGATGCAAATAACGGGGGAGTTATAACCACCGGTTCCCAAACCTTTTCGGGTGCAAAAACTTTTAACAGCCCCATCAATGGGTCCATCAGTGGCAATGCAGCCACGGCCACACTTGCAGAAACAGTTACCACCAATGCCAATTTAACCGGCGATGTAACTAGTATTGGCAATGCCACAATTATAGGGGCAGAGAAAGTAACCAACAGCATGCTAGCGGGGTCAATTGACCTGACGAGTAAAGTTACCGGCTCCCTG
>CANIMM010000100.1 GCA_947468255.1 Chitinophagaceae bacterium
ATTTTTCCGGACTGGCAAAATGGATATTTCGGAAAGCAATATTGCCATGATTTCCCTGTAGCATCAGTGGGCCGGTTGGTTGCTCATCTTCAAGCATAGAAGACCTAGTTGGTCCAGTAACTGCAACCTGAGCTTGTACTAAGCTGCCATTTAAATATACTTGTTCAAAAACTGCGTTGGAAATTTTATTTCCTTTCTCATCAAATTTGGGTGCACGGAATATTACTTTTAAATGTTGCCATAGACCAGGGGCTTTTGCCACATTCATTAAAGGCGCAATTCCTTCATAGCCTTCATTGTTATTTCCGCGACTATCATCCCAGCGTTGGTAAATACCTCCACAATCTGAAAATGTTGGATTTAGCTTTGTCCAGCTGTCAAATAATTGAACTTCATATCGGCCTTGTAAATACACACCTGAATTTGAATTTTTCGCCATCATAAAATCTAGCTCCAGTGCTAGATCCCCAAAGTTTTCTTTGGTAATCAAGTGTGAATGGTTCTTTGGGGTAACGATATTGACTACCGCCCCAGTTCCACTAATAGAATGAATATCTCCATCCTTGGTAAAATCAGCCCCCGCATCAGATGAAATAATCCAGTTTTTTCCTGGCTGCTGAAAAGCATCTAGGTTGGTGAAACTGATATCTGAAAAAGTCTTTGGAAGTTGACAGAAAGCTTGGAACGAGAAAAAAATACCCATGAATAAAATAGGTACAAATCGGCTGGTTTTTATCATAGTTGATTTATTTGTTGTGAATGATGTTAATTGGCGCTAATATTCATAAATAAACTGGCAAAAAAGATGAGTTTGAAAACAAACTATTTTCATTGCAAGTTGATACAAGATACGGTTTATTTTAATTCACCAATTTGCTTATAGATAGGAAGCCGGTTGGTTAGGAAGAATTCTTATGAAGGGAGCTTAAACTACTAGTAAAGCAGTGTAAATAGAGGAAAGGAGAACGGAGCTGAACCTTATTGCTGGCCTTGCCGCATTGAAACTTATTGTTGAACCTGCCTATAAATCAATCGCTTTACCCATTCTGCGCAAAAAAGATAAAAACACACCAAAATAACTATAAATCCAAGGATGGGAAGAGGGAGAACTTCAAAGCCAATCTTATTAGCAAATGGCATGTAGGGTAATAGCCACCCGATAATGAGGCAAACTAGTACACTGATGACTAATTTAATTGATGGTTTACTCTTAAAAAAGGGCGTTTGTTGTGTGCGTATAATAAAAACTACTAGAATTTGTGTTGCCAATGATTCGATAAACCACCCAGTTTGAAATTGAGCCTGGTTTACTGCAAAGTAGGTGTATAAAAGCCAGAAAGTAAAAAGGTCGAAAATTGAACTGGTAATGCCAAAAATGAACATATACCGGTAGATCATTTTTAAATTCCAGTGCTGAGGGCGCTGAATATAACTGTCATCCACATTATCCGAGGGGATGGTTACCTGAGAAAGGTCATATAAAAAATTATTGATCAAGATTTGCACTGGGAGCATGGGTAAAAAAGGTAAAAAAAGGGTAGCTGCCGCCACAGAAAACATATTGCCAAAATTGGAACTTAGGCCCATTAGCACATATTTCATTGTGTTGCCAAAAGTTTTTCGTCCCTCTAGTATCCCCTCCTTCAATACCAGTAAACTTTTTTCTGTGAGAATGATATCTGCCGATTCCTTTGCAACATCTGTAGCGCTGTTGACGGAAATTCCAATATCTGCAGCCTTTAGTGAAGGTGCATCATTGATACCATCCCCCAAATATCCCACCGCAATATGGTTGGCTTTTAACGCCTCAATGATCCTGTTTTTTTGGTCGGGTGAAAATCGGGTAAATATATTGGTGTTTAATACCCTTTTTTTTAGGGCATCGTCGGTTACAGTATCCATCTCATGGCCTTGCATGATACCTTTTATAGGCAAGCCGATTTCCTTACAAATTTTTTGCGTTACCAGTTGGTTATCTCCTGTAATAATTTTGACTTCTACACCAATCAGTGCTAGGGCGCGAATTACTTCATTTGCATCCTCTTTGGGAGGATCTAGAAAGGCTACAAATCCTTCAAAAGACAGTTCCATTTCATCTTGCTTAGTGAATTTTTCCCTTCCATTTACTTTTTTAACGGCAATTGCCAGTACCCGATATCCTTGGGCACTTAGTTTCTCATATTGATCGATAGCAGTTGCTACAAAATCTTTTCCTTGAACACAAACTTTTAAAATTTCTTCGGGTGCGCCTTTACAAATGAGTGTAAGCTGGTCCAAGTGCTTTACTACAACACTCATCCGCTTTCGGTAAAAGTCGAAAGGGATTTCATCAATTTTTTGACAAAAAGAAATTTCTGGTTTTTGATGCCCGAGAATTGCATCATCTAGTGGGTTTTTGATGCCTGTTTGAAATAAACTATTTAAATAAGCCAGTTGAAAAACACTGGCAGAATCATTGCCGCAAGCATCCACACATTTTATCAATTTAATTTTGTCTTCTGTGAGCGTACCAGTTTTATCCGTACATAATACTTCCATACTGCCAAAATTTGGAATAGCAGATAAGTGTTTCACGATCACACCTTTTTTTGCCATTTGCAGTGACCCTTTCGACATGGTAAGGGACATAATCATGGGAAGCAGTTCAGGGGTTAGGCCAACTGCAATTGCTATCGCAAACATGAATGATTCTAACACATCTTTTTTCATTAATGCATTAATGAAAAAGATAAATAATACCAGTGCGATGGTAACTTTTAGAATGATATAACCGAATTCACGCATTCCACGGCTAAAATCAGTTTCCTCTTCTCTGCTGGATAATTTTTGTGCAATTTTACCAAACTCGCTGCCGGAAGCAGTTTGCACCACTACTGCTTTTGCAGTCCCGCTAATTACACTAGACCCAAGAAATGCGATATTATTCCAAGAGCTCAAATCATTACTAGCTGATTCGATTGCACCAGGCTGCTTTTCTGCAGGAAAAGATTCGCCTGTAAGGGAGGATTGATTAATAAAAAAATCCTTTGCTATCAATAGTCTGACATCAGCAGGTATTATTTTACCGGCATTCAGTAGCACAATGTCACCTACACAGATATCTTGTGATTGTATTTCTTGTTCTACACCATTTCTTATCACGGTGGCCCTACTTTTTACTGCTTGCTTTAATTTTTCAGCAGCGTTTCCAGCATCCCTTTCTTGAAAATAATCAATTGCCACACTTGCAATTACAATAACAATAATGATAGTAGCATTGATGGTTTCTGCTACTGAAAAGGAAATAGTAGCAGCAATTAATAAAAGAATAATTAACGGGCTTTTAAAATGCTGTGCCAACTCTTTCCACCATGCAAATTTTTTGTGTGAAGGGATAATGTTTAGACCGAATTTTTTTAAGCGACTAGCGGCTTCGTTTGAAGAGAGTCCTTTATTGATGTCTGTTGAAAAATTCGATACAACCTGAGTTACATTTTGGGATACGATATCCTTTAAATTAGCAGCTGGAGATATATTCATTTCAATGTTGAATGTGCGCGACCAAATAACTAGTAAATTCTTTTATAGTTTTCTCGGAATTGTGCTACTAAAGTATGGGTGAAAAGGGTGGTAAAAGCTGACAGGCATTTCATTAGTGGATGATGCGTATCATAGATGGGGTCAATTTTAATTATTTTATTTGTAATCCATATAGATATTTTATTTATCAGTTGCTAATATGACGCTCAATGAAATCGTTGATTTAATTGGTAAGGAGCATGAAAATTTACTTACACACTCCTGCAGCACTGTGGTAAAAGAACAGTTACATCTTCCCTCTGCTCATTTTATTGAAACGGTATTAAGCGATTCTAACCGGAATGGGCAAACGCTCAGGAGTATTAGTGCTTTATTGGGCGCAGGTAGACTTTCAGGTTCCGGGTATTTATCTGTCTTGCCAGTGGATCAAGGCGTAGAACATAGTGCAGGGGCTTCTTTTGCACCCAACCCGATTTATTTTGATCCGGAAAATATTGTAAAACTTGCAATCGAAGGTGGGTGTAATGCGGTTGCTTCCAGTATTGGGGTATTGGGCATGGTTGCAAGAAAGTATGCTCATAAAATACCTTTTATAGTTAAGCTTAACCACAATGAATTACTTAGCTACCCAAACAAATACGAGCAGGTGTTATTTGGATCGGTAAAAGATGCTTGGAATTTGGGTGCCGTAGCTATAGGGGCTTCGATATATTTTGGTTCTGCAGAATCTACTAGGCAAATTACTGAGATTGCAGGCATTTTTGAAGAGGCCCATTCCTTTGGTATGGCTACAGTTTTATGGTGTTATTTACGAAATTCTATTTTTAATAGAGCCGATGCGGACTATCATCTTTCTGCAGATTTAACTGGCCAGGCTAATTATTTGGGGGCTACAATTCAAGCGGATATCATCAAACAGAAATTGCCTATCAATAATGGCGGCTATATTGCTTTGAATTTATCAAAAGGCGGATATGGCAAAATGGATGAACGAATGTATACTCAATTAGCCTCTAGTCATCCGATTGATCTTTGTCGCTACCAGGTCGTCAATTGCTGGATGGGGCGGGTTGGGTTAATTAACTCCGGCGGGGCATCGCAGGGTCAATCAGATTTGAAAGCGGCAATTATAACTGCCATTATTAATAAACGTGCAGGTGGTATGGGATTGATTTCAGGAAGAAAAGCTTTTCAGCGATCTATGAAGGATGGCATTGGGTTGTTGAATGCTATTCAGGATGTCTATCTCGAAAAAGAAATTTCGATTGCATAAATTAATACTACAGTTTGCTAGCGTTATTTTATAAATAATATATTTTTTTATAAGTAGTTGGGGTTGGAGCGGACAACTGTCTAATTTTTCGAGCGATGAATCAAAATAAAATCTGCAGCATAAAAAAAAAGCATTTTAAAAAGCTTGAACAACATGCATCAATGATTTTGGAAAATTTCCAAGAGGATGCTATACATCAATTTCGAGTGGAGTATAAAAAATGCCGGACTTTCATTCGGTTGGGTTCAGTTGCTTTGGGTTTTGACAAAGGGGTTAGGATGTCCAAAAAAATAAAAAGCTGGTACAATGTACTCGGACATCTTCGCGACCTTCAATTACTGCGACAACGGGTTATTGCTGCTTTTGAATTGCAACAGGTAAAGCCCCAGGACTATATCCATTCTATAGAAAACGAGCTATTTAAATTGAAATATGGGTTGTCTATACAATCTTTAAAAGCAGCGGTTAAAAAAAATCAAAAAAATATCAATAAGGTTTTTCCTAAAAAAATTTCAAAAAGGGAATGTTTACAATTCGTTTTTCAAAATTTACTAAAGGTATATGAGGTTTTATTGAAAGGCGAATTGGCCGATTACGATATCCACATGGTTCGGAAATATTTAAAAGACATTTCTTTTTATCTATCAATACAGAAACAGCGTTTATCTGATATTGCACCTTCAATTATTTTTAATAGCAATAATGATGCTTATCTAAAAGCGCTGTTAGAAGAACTTGGTAAATTTCAGGACCTGTGCACCGCAGTAATTTTATTAAAATCAACCAGTTTAGATTCGTTTAATTTGGATGAGCAAAATATGCTTATACAGTTAAATCGACAATGGGTTCAGGAAAAGGAACAATTTAGTAAAATATTGAATCGGATTTTGAAAGGAGAGCATTGTACCGCTCAGCCTCCATACGTAGCCGTTATTGCTAACTTTAGTTTGAGAGAGGAATAGGTTGATTGTGGGGAATAAAGTTGGGCGACCGTTCAGTTATAAAATTAAATGAACAAGCCTCACGCTTGTAAATAATAAATTAATTTTTTGTGTAATAATATGTGTAACTTGTAAATGTATAAATTACCCTATAAAATGATTGCCTCTTACCTGCCTAGCTTGAATATTTTCTTAAAAGAAGCTGGAGAAATAGCTCGGTTTACTGGACGTTTTTTTACCCAATGGTTTAAGCCCCGTTACGAAATTGCTGAATTATTGCGTCAATGTTTTGTTATCGGTTATAGATCCCTTCCACTGGTAGGGTTAACCGCTTTTATTTTAGGGTTAGTACTCACTATCCAGTTGCGGCCCTCAATGGAGGATTACGGGGTTGCTTCCCAGCTTCCAGCAATTGTTGGTATTGCAATTATACGTGAAATTGGTCCTGTAATAGTGGCTTTAATATTTGCCGGAAAAATTGGAAGTAGTATTGGCGCTGAATTGGGGTCTATGAAAGTTACGGAGCAAATAGATGCAATGGAGGTAAGTGGCACCAATCCATTTAAGTACTTGGTGGTAACGAGGGTGCTAGCAGCTACCTTAATGTTACCGGTACTTGTTTTATTGGGTGATGCAGTGTCATTGTATGGATCTTGGCTGGGTGTAAATATCCGTGGGAATACTAGTTTTTATTTATTTTGGACGCAAGTTTTCAATAGCATTACTTTTAGCGATGTTTTACCTGCCTTTATTAAGAGTTATTTTTTTGGCTTTGCAGTTGGTGTAGTTGGATGTTATAAAGGGTTTAATAGCAATAAGGGTACCGAAGGGGTAGGACGCTCTGCCAATTCTGCTGTGGTGGTTTCGTCCGTTATGATTTTCCTTATTGATTTACTGGCGGTTCAGGTAACCGATGTGCTTGGCTTAAATTGATTAAAATGCCTAAAAATTTTTCATTGAATAGCAATAATGACAAGGCGGAATCATCAGAAACGGTACTGTCGATTGAGCATCTTTATAAGTCTTTTGGAGCCAATAAGGTGTTGGTTGATTTTAATCTTGATTTAGTAAGAGGTGAAAATGTGGTCGTATTGGGAAAATCAGGATCAGGGAAATCGGTATTGATTAAATGTATTATTAGTTTATTGAACCCCGATAGCGGGAGTATACGAATGTTTGGAAGTAATATTCCAGATATCAAAAATGACGTGTTGGATAAAATACGGGCTAAAGTGGGCTTTTTGTTTCAAAGCAATGCCTTGTACGACTCCATGACGGTAAGGGAGAATTTAGAATTTCCTCTGCGCAGACATTGGATATCGGTCACCCAAAGGCAAGTGAATGCAATGGTTCAGGAAGCCTTAGAGGAAGTAGGATTGGCCCATACAATTGACAGTATGCCGGCTGAATTGTCGGGGGGGATGCGAAAAAGAATTGCGCTAGCTCGAACCTTGATATTGAAGCCGGAAATTATTTTATATGACGAGCCAACCACCGGGCTTGATCCTATCACGGCCAAGGAAATAATTAATCTTATGATTGAAATAAGAGAGCGGTATACTACCACTTCATTAATCATATCCCATGATATGAACTGTGTAAGAATGGCAAGCAGTAGGGTGGTAATGTTAATTGATGGGAGTTGTTACGCTAGTGGCAGTTTCGATCAATTAGCCAATAATGCAGATCCTAAAGTGAAACAATTTTTTGAATAATACGGTATATGGAAAATCGGACGGTAAACAATATTAAATTAGGGGCTTTTGTTTTGGGAGGCTTGTTGTTCCTTGTTGTATTATTATATATGATTGGGGCTAATAGAAGCTTATTTGGAGCTACTTATTTGCTGAAGGCAAGGTTTGAAAATGTGCAGGGCTTGGTTGCGGGTAACAATGTTCGTTTTTCTGGTATCCAGGCTGGCACTGTAAAAAATATTACCATACTCAATGATACGGTTATTGAGATTTCAATGCTCATTGATAAAAAAATGTTGATGATCATTCGAAACAACGCTTTAGTTTCTATTGGAACAGACGGTTTGGTAGGTAATAAGGTGGTAAACATCGTGCCATCTAAGGTTTCTGCTCCCTTGGCTAAGGAAGCGGAAATATTGCAGGCTAAAAGAGCCGTAAGTCCTGATGAGATGTTGCAGACGCTGTATACTACCAATAATGACATCGCTGTTATAGCAGCCAATTTAAAAACCACGGTGCAAAGAATAAATAGCAGTAGTGCTTTGTGGGCATTGCTTTCCGACCCATCCATTCCCAAAGATCTAAAGATATCGGTAGCTCATATTCGAGATGCTACAGGTAAAGCGGGCAATATTGTAGATAATCTCGACTTGATGGTAGAAGATGTGAAAGTAGGCAAGGGGCTTCTGGGAAAGTTAATGAGGGATGAGTCTTTAGCAAAAAATCTGGAAGCGGCTGTTGTAAAAATTAACCGGGTGGTAGAGCAAGCCGATTCCCTTGCTGGGGAATTTAGCGGATTGGTAACAGATATTAGACTGGATGCCACCAAAGGAAAAGGCACCCTTCATACATTGCTTAGGGACTCCCTGATGGCAGCGAGCTTAACCAATAGCTTAGAAAATATCCAGCAGGGCACGGATGGGTTTAACCAGAATATGGAGGCTATTAAGCATAGCTTTTTATTGCGAGGGTACTATAAGAAATTGAAAAAACAACAGCAGAAAAACGAAAAAAAACAAGAGTAAATTCAATTTCTCCATCTTACTAACCGAGGTAAATAGTTGATCGACAGATCAATCACATTTGCAGGAATTTGATTGGCTTCCAGTACTTTTTTAACCTTTTGCTCCATTTCTTGAAGGGTAATTTCTGGTGCAGTAAAACTGCCATTTCGGTAACAATTCCAACAAAATTTTTTATTAGGGCTTCCATCAGCATTAGTTCCTGTCATTGAGTGTGTAGCTATCGGCAGTAAACAACTCTGGCAAAATCTTTTTTCTTGCATACGTTTTGTTTGAAAGGTGAATTACTAATGTCTTTCATAAAAAACCGTCAAACAAAAATGGCTGTCAGTATAACAGATGATTTTGGTCATTGTCCAAAAATTCATAGATATTAAAGCACGTAGAATCACCATTTAGGAGAAGTAAATCTTAGTTTGTGTCAGAAAATTATTTTAGCAAGATGAAAGAGAGAGGGTATGGGGTAAAAAAAAAGGGCCAGGATAAAAATCCAGCCCCGGTTTAAAATCCAATATCCTATGAAAAACCGATACAAAACTAAGGGTATCATAAAGGCTTAATTATGTTTTTAGTCACCCGTTTGGATGATTGTGTTCATGTTTCTAAATGGCAGTTGTAAATCTCAGTGGATGACCGATGACCTTTTTTAAGTGGGTTGAATAAGCGTAGGACTGAGTGTAAAAAAAAGAGGGCCAGGATAAAAATCCAGCCCCGGTTTAAAATCCAATATCCTATGAAAAACCGATACAAAACTAAGGGTATCAAAAAGGCTTAATACTGTCTTAAATCAATCGTTTGGCTGATTGTGGTCATGTTTCTAAATGGTAGTTGTAAATCTCAGCGGATTACCGAAGATTGTTATTAGTGGCTTGAAAGAGGGTAGGACTGGGTGTAAAAAAAAAGAGGGCCAGGATAAAAATCCAGCCCCGGTTTAAAATCCAATATCCTATGAAAAACCGATACAAAACTAAGGGTATCAAAAAGGCTTAATACTGTCTTTAATCAATCGTTTGGCTGATTGTGGTCATATTTCAAAGTTGGAGTTGAAAGTCGGGTTGCCAAATATCGCCTCTGACAAGTGTCATTCAAATAAATGAGGGTGATCATTTCTCTTCAAAGACCATAGTGCTACCTTGTATATATTCTTAACAAAAAAAATAATTTTATGAATAATACAAATAAAATACTGACAGCCCTAGGAGCTGGAGCAGTAGCGGGAGCTTTATTAGGTGTTTTGTTTGCCCCTGATAAAGGCAGTGAAACAAGAAAGAAAATTAACGGGCAG
>CANIMM010000101.1 GCA_947468255.1 Chitinophagaceae bacterium
ATGCAAACAATTGATAAACAACTGTTTGCATTAATAAGTGGCGGAGACTGAGGGATTCGAACCCTCGAAACAGTTACCCGTTTACACGCTTTCCAAGCGTGCTCCTTCAGCCACTCGGACAAGTCTCCGGTTAAAAACCCATTTCAATATTACTGCAAATACCATTTTTGAGGCTTTACCTTCAAAAAATGCAGCTTTTTCGGGAGCGCAAAAATACAGTTTCGCTTCTTATAAGCCGAATATTTTTTCTGCATTGGCTGTAGTGATCGTTGCCACCGTTTCTACAGGGCAGTTTTTTATATCCGCCAACTTTTCAACTACATACTTCAAGTAACTGCTTTCATTTCGCTTTCCCCTAAATGGAACTGGTGTTAAGTAAGGCGCATCTGTTTCCAGTACCAGGTGCTTCAGGTCGATCTTGGAAAGCACATCAACCAATCCAGCATTTTTGTAGGTTACCACACCGCCTATGCCCAGGTAAAAACCGGCATCGATAATTTCACAGGCGCTTTCATAACTGCCACTGAAACAATGAAAAATCCCCCTCAGTCCTTTTGGAACGTACTCCTTTACAATATCAATAGTTTGCTGCATTGCATTGCGGGTATGAATTACAATGGGCAGCCTATAATCAATCGACCATTCAATCTGGCTTCTAAAAGCAAGCACCTGCTCTGCTGCAAATGTTTTATCCCAATAATAATCTAGTCCTATCTCCCCTATTGCAGCAAAGTCCCTTATTGCCAACCATTCTTTCACTATTGCTAATTCTTGTTGAAAATTTTCCTTTACATAACAAGGGTGCAAGCCCATCATTGCAATACATTTTCCTGGAAATTTTTGCTCCAACTCCAGCATGGCTTCAATCGAAGTGCTGTCGATGCCAGGCAGATAAAACTTTTCAACTCCCTCTGAAAAGGCCCTTTGAAAAACTGCATCCAAATCATTTTCAAACGCTTCAGCATAAAGGTGGCAGTGGGTGTCAACTAATTGCATTTGTACTATTTAAATGTTAAAATGACAAAAATTAATAATGTGTAAAAAAACATATTTTGTAAATAATCAATGATTAAACATCGATTTGAAAAAAAACAATGAATTAAAAAAATATATATACTTAAAATCCAACATTACAAGGTAAATTGCCACAGTTTTCATAGGGTACGGATTAAAACGGGCCAGGGTTTCTACCCAGGCCCTCTTTTTTTAATCTAATTACAGATTCCCTCAATTCTATATCAGTCAGCTTTTAAAATGGCTATTTTTTCAAACCGATACCCTTGTTGTTTAAAATACACCAACATTTTTGGCAAAGCGTAGTTCATTTTATCAAATGCTTTTTCGCTATCGTGAAACACTATAATAGAACCATTGCCAGTGCTTTTCAATACGTTTTGCAAACAACTTTCCTTTGAACGTTTACCATCAAAATCACCACTCAAAACAGACCACATGACAGGCCTAAGCTTGAAATTTCCTTTCGCCAAAAGCCTTAGCTGAAAGGGGGTGATTTTTCCATAGGGAGGCCTAAAAAGGGATGAATCAATGTACTGCTTTGCTTTTGCAATATTGTCCATATACATAGCATCCGACGTCTTCCATCCATTGAGGTGGTTAAATGTATGGTTCCCTACTGCATGTCCTTCAGCAACAATCCGCTGATAGATTACTGGCTGTTCTACCACATTTTTTCCAATGCAAAAAAAAGTAGCCTTAGCCTGATGCTCCTTCAACGTATCCAACACAAATGGAGTCGCCTCAGGATGTGGCCCGTCATCAAAAGTGAGATAAATTACTTTTTCATGATCGGGCATTTTCCAAATGCAACTTGGAAAGCATTTCATCAACCACCTGGGCGTTTTAATAAAATAAAACATTCGCAACATCTTTTAAGAGCCCCTTTTTTAATTAAAGATAAGTAACAATAGTACAAATTGGCTTCAATACCAACATTCCAATACAAGGAATCATTTTATATACTGTTAAAAACATTTACGACTTCTCTGTATCCTGTTTCAACAGCGCCATGAACAGTTTGATGATGCCCATTAATATTCATTGCCTCCCCGCCAAAAAAAAGCTTTTTATCAACGGATTGTGCTGCAATTTTTCTCGCATCACCCATTCCTATCGTGCTATAAGAATAAGCTCCTTTGATAAAGGGATTAGTTGAATAGTTTTGAACATGAGCGGCTTTAAAAGTAGCTGTTGCTTGTCCATTATACATAGTATCCAACTCCTGCAGAATTGCATTGGCAATAGCTGCATCGGATCCCAACGAAGTTAAATAGTCAGCTTGATTACCCATTACAAAAGCAAGTAGCACATTGTCATTGATTGATTTACCCACACTTTCGTCTGCATAAGCTGCGCAAACTGTTCCGCCAATGATATTCTGATCAAAAAATTTACTAGAAAACTTCAAGAAAACTTTCATGCCAGGTCCCATTCCAATTTTCGAAAATGCAGTTGTTTTTTCAGCAGGAAGGGAAGGGATAAACTGAATATCATTGGATTGAAGAATAGTAATTGGAACGGTAATGATTACTTTGTCTGCTGTATGAGTTTTATTATTACTATCTGTTATGATAATGGTAGATTGAGAGTAATCAATTTTTTTTACAATCGTACTTAGTGAAATTTTATCCTTTACTGTACTCGCAATTTGACGATCCATTAGGTCATAATAGGTTTCCTGAAATTTAAAATCATCCTCTCCTGAACTCCAGTTTTTTTCTTCCAGATTATTGTAAAATACTGAAAGTTTCGAAGCTGATGCCCCTTGATCTCCCGCAATATTTTCAACAATGTATTGATACTCATTGCCAAGACCATTCTGGATAGCATAATCCTTATAAGAAATATCGGGCAGATTATCACCTTCAAATATATTAACGTTTTGAGGTACTTGGGTTAGCAATTTTTTATTAAACCAGTATTTTGAATCGCTATCATCCAAGGTGATTTTTGTGTTGGAATTATTAACAAGATCCCCAACGGTACTATTTTTTCCATGAAGCCATTGGGCACCAAGGTCAATAGGGAAATTTGCAAAATTGGTCAATTTTCCCAATCGGCCCCCATAATTGGAGGAGGCTTCTAGAATTTCAAAATCAACCCCTTTTGATTTTAATATATATCCAGCATAAAGACCTGCAGCACCAGCTCCTATTATTAATACCTTGCCTTTATAAGTAGCCCCTTCTAAAGAATCTTTTTTTGTACAAGAGGATAAAATTGAAGACGGAATCAACATTCCTCCCAATGAAACTAATACCGACTGCTTTAAAAAATGACGTTTGTTCATTTGGATATCAATTTGTAAACTATGCATTTACTATTAAAGACTTCTATATTAAAAAAAGGCAATGCACCTAGTTTGAACTTCAACTAACAAAGCTTTACTGAAACGATTTACACCCCATCTTTATTATTAACTATTTGTTATAATGATATTAATTAAAATCCATTAAAACTTTCTCAAAGTCATGAAGTGGTTGTAATGAAATTTCCGTACCAGTTTCTCCGTTTACAGAATAATCAAATGGATTGTCAAGATCTTTTATCAAAAAAAACATATACGAAATAAGAAAAATAACGATTATCGTGAAAAATAATGAAGCATAAAAAGGTTCAATTTTAATTAATATTAATCCAAATGCTAAAACAGTCCACATAATTTCAACAATTGCGTATGCAGACCCTACGAAATCGGTATCTCTAATAGTGTCAATTCTTAATATTGTTTTTCTAATAGCGTTTTGGTCATTTTTCATTTTAATAATATAATTAGGCTGCACCCCTGCTTTGTCTAACGATATAAAGAACTCATTCATCAAACTTATTTTATTTAAGATGGAGGTGGTGGTTTCCTTTTTATAAAACCATTCTTTTAGCGAAAAAATAAAAGATTTTTGATACTCAATAAACTGCCTTGCAGCATCAGAATTTTTAGCTTTATAGAGGGTGTAAGAATCATCCAACAAACATTTAAGTGTGCTTGAAAGTTCACTCGGAATTTTTTCACTTTCCTTGTAATCAGAAAGCACCCCCGTAATAAGAAAACCAATAAGAAAAATAGTACCTGCAACTAAACTAGTAAATAAAGCATTCAGCTCCAAAAATTCCAAATGATAAATATGGGCAAGGAATTTTAGAAGCGCTACCACTGCAATAATTGGGACTATCCTAAATGCGATTGACCATTTCTGCCAAATCTTTTTTACAGATTTTTTTATTATCTCTTGTCTCATAATAAATTATAATGTTATATAAGCCGGTGATTTAAGGAAAAACGATTGCGTAGACGCTAATTGATATTTGAAATTAATGAATTAATAACTCAAAATATTATTTTACAGTTCGTTATTGCCATTTTAAGCGATATATACATTATTTTTAAAATCTAAAAAGGCAAAACTTCTAAAGCTTTATTAAAAAGCTTTGATCATAAAGCAAAGTGGATTAGAAATGAAAGGATATTTCAATAATTAAAAAACAATACTCAATAATGAATAAAGGAATTCTACCCATTTCAATTGTCTCAGTCAGCTTATATTTTTTTCTATGCAGTTTTCACTTTGGCAAATCTCCTGAAAACAATCCTATTGTAAAAGACACTACTATAATAATGGCAGGCGAAAGGTCTTTTAATGCAAACTGCAGTGGTTGTCACAATTTCAAACAAGATGGTATTGGCCCTCAGTTAAGCGGAATTACAACCCAAGCTTCTGAAGACTGGATAACGCAGTTTATAAAAAATTCCCAGCAGATGATTGCCTCCAAAGATGAAAGGGCCGTTCAAGTATTTAATAAATTTAAAAAAGCGGTAATGCCGTCATTTGAAGCATTAACGAATGATGAGCTGCATGCACTCTATGCTTTTATTCAATCTCGTCAACAAACGGTTGCTACAAAATACAACAACAAAAACAAGGGCTTATCCAATCCCATCCCAGACAAGATTGCAGTCTCTAACTTGGTAATCAATCTAGAACCCTTTACACATATTCCTCCTTCTGCAAGCAAGCCTCCACTTGCAAGAATAACCAAGCTAGATTTTCAACCCATTACAGGCAATCTATTTATCAATGATCTAGAGGGTAAATTATATAAAATAAAAAATGGCAAGCCCTTAATTTATTTAGATATAGAGAAACTGAGGCCTACATTCGTCAACAAAGCTGGCCTTGCTGTTGGACTCGGTAGTTTTGCGTTTCACCCTGATTTTAATAGTAATGGCATATTCTACACTACACATTCTGAAGCAACAGGTTCAGGCAAAGCTGATTTTAGTTATGCAGACTCCATTAGAGTTGATATGCAATGGGTACTCACAGAATGGAAAACAAAAAATACCCATGCTGATACTTTTTCAGGCACAAGCCGAGAATTAGTAAGAATCAATGTTGTAAAAGTGATTCATGGGGTACAAGAAATCACCTTCAACCCACTTTCCCAACCAGGCAATAAAGATTATGGAATGCTGTACATTGGAATTGGAGATGGGGGAAGTGTGGAAGAAGGCTATGGATTTCTTGCCCATAGTAAAGAAAAGATATGGGGTACTGTTTTACGCATTAATCCTATGGGGAATAATAGCAGCAATGGACAATATGGAATCCCTGCTGACAACCCATTTGCAAAAAGCAATAACAACCACTTGGTTAAAGAAATTTACGCTTATGGTTTTAGAAATCCACATCGCATCACCTGGACCAAATCGGGTGATATGCTCGTCAGCAATATCGGACAAGGAAATATTGAATCAATCAATCTTATTGAGCCGGGGCACGATTACGGATGGCCAATTAGGGAGGGGAATTTTGTATCTGCAGATGTAAAAGATAATTTAAGTACAGTTTATCCGCTGGCGGCAAATGATAGCATTTACAAAATCACCTACCCCGTTGCTGAGTTTGACCATGATGAAGGCAAAGCCATTTCAGGTGGATTGGAATATTGGGGCAAACGCATACCCGCATTAAAAGGTAAATTTTTATTTGGTGATATCCCTTCTGGCAGATTGTTTTATACAAACATCGCCGATATGAAGCAAGGCAAACAGGCCACCATTAAAGAATGGAAAATAGTATTACACAATCAACCAAAAACTTTAAAAGAAGTTTGTGGAAGCGATCGGGTTGACCTGCATTTTGGCAGAGATATAAACGGTGAGCTATACATACTTACCAAAGCAGATGGAAAAGTATATCAACTGACAAGCGAAGTAATGAAAACTCCCATCGATAAAAAATAACAATTGACAATCGGGCTCCTTTTGAATACATTTTTTAAAGGATGTTCATCGCGCTGATTGACCAAATCAGCTCTTTTCGAAATATTATTGACACAGCCTTATCAATAGTTTTCAACTATGAAAGCAACGAGGCGCCAATGACTACATCTTTTTCTTGGTCTTGCTCAGCCATTCTGCAGAAATGCCTATGAACTCGGCAATGTATTTGGAGGGCACATTTTTAATAACGGAGTTGCATTCATCAATGAGGTAATTGTAAATTTCCTCGTTAGAATAGGCGTTCAACATTTTCCTTAAATTACTTTCTTGTTTAAGCGCATTTACTATAATGTGATTATTGAAGAAATGACCGAGGTCTAAGTAGGTGGAATTTAATTTTTCCAAATCCGCTTTCGTAAACTGAATTACCATGGAATCCTTTATGGCAAGCAAGTCGGTATTTGTTTTTTCCCCTGTAAAATAACTGTCCTCGCAAGACATGAAGGGATTGAAATCCTCCAAAAAGAAATTTTGGGTCCTGCTTTTTTTGGTGTTTTTGTTGTACACCCTTGATATAAAGCCGCCCTCAAGCACAAAAAAACCCTTGTCGCAAACCTGCCCCACCTCAATGATTGTCGTTCTTTTTTTTACCAATAAAATTTTCCCCACTTCCATCAACCGATTAATGGATGCAGGATTTGTATTATAGCTGAGCAGGAGTTCAATTAATCGTTGATTGGATTTCGCTTTCTTTTTCATTGGCACAAAGTTGGGTTATTTAAAATTCATTCTTTACTATTCCTTTAAAAAATTGAACTAATTCAATAAATCGATTGAAATAGTAAGATTGTGCTCTTGAAATTCATTTGAAATAGTTGGTTAGGCTAGATTTGTTGGACTCAGTTATATTCAATGATTTCAACCCTTACCCAAAACCTCGTAATAGGGGCAAGGCTTTTTTTAGATGAAATACATGAACCATTAAATCCTATAAACTAAATGATGCAACCAATATTCTCCCGGTTTTATGCAACAGTTGTTTTGATGTTCCTGCTTTTAACTGGTATGGCCGGTTATGCACAGGCCCCCAATTTATTAAACTACCAGGGAGTGGCTCGTAATTCGGTAGGCAATCCATTGCCCAACCAGGCCATGCAACTTAGGCTCTCCATCCGTAACAATTCATTTGCCGGTCCGGTATTATATTCTGAAACCAGAACAATACAGACCAACCTCGGAGGTTTGTTTGCAGTGCAAATAGGAAGTGCGGGAGCTATCAGCAGCACCGGAACCATTGAAGGCCTCAACTGGCAGGTGGGCAATAAATTTCTACAGGTGGAAATTGACCCCAAGGCGGACAACCATTTTCTTGACATGGGCATTGTGCAACTAGTAACCGTGCCCTATGCCTTTCATGCCGTTTCAGCTGGTAAGGCTGCCACTGTTATTACCAACGCCAACTTAACTGGTGCAGTAACCAGTATCGGCAATGCAACTACCCTTTCGGCCTCACCCGCTTTAACAGGTGTACCTACCGCACCTACTGCTGCCCCAGGTACGAATACCAATCAAATTGCCACTACTGAATTTGTAACTGCTGCCGCCTTATCGGGTACAGCAGGTGCAAGAGGAGCGCAGGGAATTCAAGGGATACCCGGTGCAGATGGAGCGCCAGGACCCAAAGGAGATATTGGATTAACCGGTGCAACTGGAGCTGCAGGAGCACAAGGCATACAAGGATTAACCGGTGCAGATGGAGCGCCAGGAGCACAAGGAATACAAGGATTAACCGGTGCAACTGGAGCTGCAGGAGCACAAGGCATACAAGGATTAACCGGTGCAACCGGGCCTGCTGGCGCCTCCGGTTCGGTGGCAAATGTTGGAGCAATAAGCGCAACACCTACTACCAATGGTGCAAGCATCAGTTCGGGCATATTAAGTTTAGCACCTGCTGATGGATTCAATGGGGGCATTATTACTATAGGATCGCAAACATTTGCAGGATCAAAGACTTTTTCAGCCACCATCAACGGCTCCATTTCAGGCAATGCGGCAACCGCCACATCAGCCACCAATGTATCAGGCATTGTTGCTGCAGCCAATGGCGGAACCGGATTAAGTACTGTTGGCACAAATGGTCAAGTACTTGTATCCGATGGAACCCGTTTATCCTGGATAACCTTAGCAGGGGCTTCAGCAGGCATGACTTCTTTAAATGGTTCAACCGATGCATCGCAAACATTTGCTACACCGATCAATATAGGCACGGAACCATCTTGGTCAACTGCTGCTGGAGTGCATAGCTTAGCCATCCCAATGGCTTCCGCAACTTCTGTAACCGCAGGATTATTAAGCAAAGCAGATTACGATAATTTTACTACTGCCTACACCAATAGGATTAACAGTGTAACATTCAGCGGAACGTCGGGAGCGGCTTCCTTAGATAATACGCATGTTTTAAATATCCCAACACCTACGCTAGATGGATTAGCGGGCACTAGCGCAATGAACCAAATATATGCCGGACCCATTTCAGGTGCAGCTGCAACACCATCCTTTAGATCATTGGATGCAGCGGATATACCTACATTAAACCAAAACACCACGGGTAGTGCAGCCAGCGCCATTACTGCTGGTAATATTACTGCCACTACAAACAATACCTTAACATCCTTGCCCAATCTTACAGCAGTTGGTACCATTACAACTGGTGTATGGAGTGCAACAACCATTGATATTGAGCATGGAGGAACTGGCTCGTCTGTTCAAAATTTTGTAGATCTTACCACCAATCAAAATTCAATTGCTGGTACAAAAACTTTTGTGAATAATATAGTTGCCAACGGAATTAAAGCAGGAAAGGGAATTGGTGGTTCAAGCACCTTATTGGGAGACGCTGCTGATGCAAACGAGAATTCTACCGCGATAGGATTTATGTCATTAAGTGGGAATGGAGGAACAAATAATACTGCAGTTGGAACGAATGCCATGCGAAATTCAAGTACCACTTCCTATACTACTGCAGTTGGAGTAATAGCTGGTCAAAGTTCAAATACAGGAAGCAATAATACATTTATAGGTTATGCCGCATCCGTTCCTAACTCAAGTGCTATTTCCAATGCAACAGCTATAGGATCAGGCGCAATAGTAACTACAAGCAATACCATGCAACTTGGGGCTGATGGCACCAATGGCGCTACAGCAGTTCAAAATGTAAAAACAGCTGGAACTTTAACAGCTGGCGATGTTACTTATCCAAAAACACATGGTTCTGCAAATCAGGTTTTGAGTACAACAGGGAGTGGAACTTTAACTTGGACCACGGTTTCAACCGTAGCAGATGCAAGCACGATGTCTGGTACCGTTGCCATTGCAAAAGGCGGAACGGGAGCTACAACTGCAACTACAGCATTAACTAATTTAGGGGCTGCACCTATTAATGCAAGTATTAATAACCAGACTGATTCTTATACATTAGTGGC
>CANIMM010000102.1 GCA_947468255.1 Chitinophagaceae bacterium
ATCCACTAGCAAGTCGTTGCTATATACTTTTGGACGAATGGCTGCATGTGGGCATACAAAGAAACATTTGCCACATTGTGAGCAAAGGCTTGCATCCCATACCGGCACTTGGTCGGCAATATTTCTTTTTTCAAAACGAGTGGTAGCAGATGGGTAAGTGCCATCCGCAGGAAATGCGCTTACCGGTAAGTCATCCCCCTCGCCGGCAATAATCCTTGCCAGTACCTGCTGTACAAAATGGGGGGCATTGCCAGAGATGGCTGGCTCTGTTGCTTTATTGCCAATGGTGAAATTTGAATAATCTAGTAAGGAAAGATTTTCGATGGTTTTATCTACCGCATCGTAATTTTTTTGAACTACCGCATCCCCTTTCCTTCCATAGGTTTTAAGGATGGCTTTTTTAATGGAATGAATGGCTTGTTCTTTGGGCATTATATTGGAGATGGCAAAAAAACAGGTTTGTAAAATCGAATTGATTCTTGACCCCATGCCGGTTTCTTTGGCAACTTTGGATGCATTGATTACATAGAACTTCAGTTTTTTCTCTACAATTTCTTCCTGAATTTTTTGGGGTAGATGGTGCCATACTGCTTCTTTTTCATAAGGCGCATTGAGTAAAAAGGTAGCACCCTGTTGAGCATCTTTGAGGATGTCGTATTTTTCCAAATATTGAAAATGGTGGCAGGCGATAAAATTAGCAAAGTTGATTAGGTAAGTAGAGCGGATCGGTTGTTGGCTAAATCGTAAATGTGAAACAGTAAGGGAACCAGATTTTTTAGAATCATACACAAAATATCCCTGTAGGTGCATATCGGTTTCATCGCCTAATATTTTGATGGTATTCTTGTTGGCACTCACCGTACCATCGGCACCCAATCCAAAAAAAAGGCCACGGAATAGATGTTGGTCTTCCAGTGAAAATGTTTTGTCGTAGGGTATACTGGTATGGGTGATATCATCTTCAATGCCAATGGTGAAACCGTTCTTGGGCTTTTCTTTTGAAAGTTCATCGAAAACTGCCATTACCATTGCCGGATTGAATTCTTTCGAAGCCAATCCGTAGCGGCCGCCAATTACTTTTGGTAGGGCAGTTTCCCATCCTGCATGAAGTGCATTGATTACATCCATAAACAATGGCTCGCCGATGGCACCGGTTTCTTTGCACCGATCTAGTACTGCAATATGGGTTACCGACTTAGGCAATGCGCCAATGAAATGTTTGACAGAAAATGGTCGATATAAATGGATGGACAGGCAGCCTGTTTTTGCACCTTTACTGTTGAGGTGATCAACGGTTTCATGAACGGCTCCTGAACCGGAGCCCATGATGATGATGACCTTTTCTGCTGCGGCATCTCCGTAGTATTCAAAAAGCTGGTAGGCGCGCCCTGTCAATGTTTTGAATTGTTGCATAGTGGCTTCTACAATGGCCGGCACTTTCCAATGATATTCATTACAAGCTTCGCGGCTTTGAAAATAGACATCTGGATTTTGTGCGGTACCCCGGATAAATGGATTTTCGGGGTTCAATGAGCGTTGCCGGTGTCGAGCCACATCATTTACATCAATCATTTGACGGATGATATCATCGGGCAAAACGGCTACTTCATTCAATTCATGCGAAGTGCGGAAGCCATCAAAAATATTTAAAAAGGGAATGCTGGATTTCAGCGTGGCGGCGGTAGCAATCATTGCCATATCATGTGCCTCTTGTGCATTATTGCCAAAGAGCATTGCAAAACCCGTAGCCCTTACTGCCATTACATCACTGTGATCGCCAAAGATGGATAGTGCATGCGTGGCCAATGCCCTAGCAGCTATATGAAAAACGGTGGGGGTTAATTCACCCGCAATTTTATACATATTGGGGATCATTAACAACAGACCTTGTGAACAGGTAAAGGTGGAAGCCAATGCACCGCCCTGCAACGCACCGTGTATGGCACCCGCAGCCCCTGCCTCACTTTGCATTTCAATAATTTTAGGCACTTCCCCAAATATGTTTTCCTTGTTTTCGCTGTTCCATTCATCGGCCCATTCACCCATGGTAGAGGAGGGCGTGATGGGGTAGATAGCGCAGACTTCACTTGTTTTGTAAGCAATATGCACCGCAGCCTCATTACCATCCATTATGGTAAATGCAGCTGCTTTTTTGGAAACATTAACGGCAGGCTTGCCGATGACAATGGAGCTTTCCATAAACAGATATTATTTTGTAGTTTGAAATGCCACAAATTAATACCTGCTCATTTCTCAAAATGTGATTCATGTCATTTTGCAGGATGATTGTAATCTATTGCCTCTTTTCTTTGGGTTTAGGGGTTTAGAGTTTAGGGGTTTAGTTTGGGGTCTTCAACTTATTGCCTCTTTTTTTTTGGTTAGTTGTTTAGAGTTTAGGGGGTTTAGTTTGGAGCCTTTAGCTTATTGCCTCTTTTTTTTGGGTTTAGGTGTTTAGAGTTTAGGGGTTTAGTTTGGGGCTGTTTATCTAGTCGGTCAATTTGATTTGGTTGTTATTGCCCTAAATCTACTAATCTACTATGGCCTGATAAGTTAATTGTCTAAATTTTTCCACTACATCGCCATGGGTGCTGCCTTGTAACTGGCGATAAAAAAGCATCACTATTTTTTCTTTCGGATCTACCCAGTAAGAAGTGGCAAATGCACCGCCCCAGCTGAAAGTACCCTCTCGGGCAGGAGATCGTGCACTGCCTCTTTCTGTTTCCACTTGAAAACCAAGGCCAAATTTATCTACCCCTAGGCTAAGATCGCCTATTTGGTTCATGGTCATTAGTCGTATGCTATTTCTACTCAGCAATTGTTTACCGTTGTATTTACCATTGTTCAAAAGCATTTGCAGAAAAACAGCATAGTCATAGATGGTAGAAGAAAGTCCCGCACCTCCAGAATAGTAACTACTCTTTAATAGTGGATAGTTCATCACTGTTGGCCCATTTAGAAGACTACCTATTGATTTTTGCAAATGGCCTAAAGAATCTTCTTTATATAAATTTACCAATCGCGCAGCTTTTTCTTGTGGAATAAAAAAGTAGGTATCCTTCATTCCTAGGGGTTGAAAAATACGGCTTGTAAAAAAATCATTGAGTGTGCTGCCAGAAATGATTTCTACTAGACAGCCTAGCAGGTCGGTATTTAAACCATAGGTAAATTTTTCACCTGGCTGATGCATCAAAGGCAATTTGCCCAATCGAGTCATTGCATCCAATAGGGTGCTGTTGATAACACCTAAGCCACTAGTGATATTATTTTTAGCATAAATAGCATTGGCTTCCTTGCTGCCAATTTGTGCATAGCCAATTCCAGAAGTATGGGTGAGTAGATCACGGATGGTAATGTCTTTTTTAGATGGAACGGAAGTATAAGTGGTATCTGCCGTATTGAATTTATCCAGCACCACTTGCTTGTTAAATGTAGGGATGTATTTTGAAATAGGGTCATCCAACAATAATTTGCCTTCTTCAAACAGCATCATGATAGCTACGCTGGTGATGGCTTTGGTTTGTGAGGCAATTCTGAAAATACCATCTTTTTGTAAGGGGGTTTTACTGGCAAGATCGTTGTAGCCAGCGGCCTTGTGATACACAATTTTTCCATCATGTACAATCATAGCAACCGCGCCATTCATCCATTCTTTTTGAACCCATTCGTTCATGGCATTGTCTATTCGCTCTAGGCGATTGGATGAAAAACCACCTGCTGCTGCATTGGCTATCTGGACTATTTTTTGTGCTGGCAAAAGGGTTGCCTGAAGAAGGATCACGGAAATCAGGAAAAAAAGCTGTTTCATTTTTGATTTTTTAAATGTTGTAATTGAATCAGTTCAAATATAAAAGGAGCGCTAAGCGATGGTAGTTTCGTACACCTTCAAATGGAAAGTTAGATAAATAATGATTAGGGAGAGGTCATCTTTTTTAAATTCCCAGAGAGAAAAACATCAATTGCGGTTGGGTTTGTTGTTCCGGATTAATTGTTCTTTTTTAAACTGGTAAGAGGCATTGAGGATATATTGGTAAAATGCTACGGTGGTAGCCGTTTGTGCAAAATCAAAATCCGGTCGATACAGTACCATGAAATTATCTAGTTCAGCTCCTTCCAATCGGGTGATTCTTTTTACAGCAATTTTATTGAAACGGTATTTGATATAGTTCTCTTGTTCCTCTTCCAAAAGGCGGACTTGCATTTTCTGAATTTGCTTATTTCGTCTGAATCGGAAAATATTGATGAATTCACCCAAGTCTAATCCTACAGCGCCACTGCCTGGATTGATCGATGAGGATATGCCGGGTTTATCAAAATTGAATTTTTTACTGTAAAAAAGCCGGTTCTCGATGGAGTCTTGCCGGTAATTACGGGTATAAATTTTCACCTCTTTTAAAGTCTTAAATTTTTCAGTTATCCGAATATGGAGTGCTAGATCAAAACTGCCAATATTTTTTATCTGTCTTACTGCATATCGGGCGGTAGGTTTATTGTTGTAAATGAATGTAAGGGAGTCTTTGTCGGTGGTTACAATTTCGTAATGGCCGGTAGAGTCGGTAATGGCTTGGGTACCCCCAGTGCTTTTCACCAATACGTTCACTACGGGAATGATCCCAGTGGAATCAAATACATTACCGCTAATGGTGAGCTGCCCCATCGCTGCACCTGATAACAAAAGCAGGAATAGTAGGCTATAGTATATTTTGTTGGGCTGATTCAGGCAGAATGGTTTATAAGCCACAATATTACGTTATCAAAACTTGATTCAAGCCATACCCGCTGCTTTTAACGGCTATTTTGCATTTGAAGTAAGTTTTCTATCACTTCCGGATAATACTGGTGCTCTAATTGGTGAATTTTTTTTGCCAGCGTTGCGGCGGTATCATCTTGCTCAACAGTACACTTGGCCTGGAAGATTATATTTCCATGGTCATAGAACTCATCTACATAATGTATAGTAATACCACTTTCTTTTTCACCAGCGGCAATTACGGCTTGGTGCACATTATCTCCATACATTCCCTTTCCGCCATATTTTGGTAATAATGCGGGATGTATATTAATAATCTTATTTGGGTAAGCTTTAATTAGTGTAATGGGTATTTTCCATAAAAAGCCGGCAAGTACAATAAATTGGATTCCCCTTGCGGTCAATTCGCTTACATAGCCATCTCCATTCAAAAACTGCTCCTTTTCGATGATCAGGGTGTCAATTTGGTATTTTGCTGCAATGGCAATCACCCCTGCGGTAGGCCGATTACATACTATTAGATTGATGGTGAAATTTTTTGTACCGGCTTGCGCAGCAATATTCATTTGCTGAATTATTTTTTCAGCATTACTACCGGCGCCGCTGGCAAAAATGGCTACCGACGGGATTGTTTGCTTATTGGCGCTCATTCGTTTTCGAATTTTTAAAAGGTATTGTTTAAAAAATGCAAACTGGCCTAAGGGAATGCTTACTAATAAAACAGCGAAAGGCCATAAAATCGAAGCGGCGAGTACATAAAGTAGCATCCAAATGAATCCTTTATCAACATTCGTTAGTAAAAGCAACTTTCTGGCTGCCAATCCACATAGACTTCCTCCGCCAGCAAATGTAGCCAAGATCAGCGTCAAATTGATTCCATTAACCTTCCAGTGTTGTTTCAATTTTTCTACCATTCTGCAAAAGTGGGTTAAAAATTTGTGATTCAATGGGGCGATACCAAAAAACTATTCCGGCGACATTGGATTACAAATTCGTGACAATGGATTTAGGTCAAAATGAACAATCGGCTGAAAATCAAGCCTGGCAAGGAAAAATATTTTTTTCAAATGTTAGTATTATCTCATAATCCTATCTTACTTTTGCAGAATTATTAGGATATTTTTCCTCACCAGACACCCGTTTTCAACTGTATGAGTCTCAATAGAAGAATCTTTAACCAGCTATTAGCCTGCTTTCTGTTTATCGCCTTGGTTTCCTACGCAAATACAAGCTATGCCGCCGACGGCGAAGCTTTGTTTAAGGCAAACTGTGCGAACTGTCATAAACCCCTGGAGGATTATATTGGTCCTATGCTGCAGGGTGCAAGAAAAAGAGAGCCTAATCCTGAATGGGCGTTGAAGTGGGTGAACAATGTTAACTCGATGCTGGAAACGGATGCATATGCTAAAGCTTTAATGGCCAAGTACAATGCAAGGATGACTCAGTTTAACCTGAAAACGGACGAAATCAATGCTATTTTAGATTATGCAGATGCATTTAAAGCGCCCGTTCCCGTGGCTCCAGCCGGCGGCGCAGCGGCTCCTGCCGAAGACAATTCTTTATTATTTGGAATTTTAACCCTTATTCTGGCAGTGATTGCCCTTATTTTATTACAAGTAAACAGCAGCCTTCGCAAATTGGCGGATGAAAAAGACGGCATTCTACGTTCAGAACCGGTACCTTTTTATCGTAATAAAAGTTATTTGATGATGGGTATTTTGATTTTATTCTGTTTTGGAGGATATACCACTATCAATGCTGCAATGGGATTGGGCCGTATGAAGGGCTACCAACCGGTACAGCCTATCTATTATTCTCATAAAGTACATGCAGGCACCAATCAAATCAGTTGTTTATATTGTCATGGTGGAGCGCAGGATAGCAAACATGCGAATGTGCCATCTGTCAATACTTGTATGAATTGTCATAAGGCAATTAAAGAGTACAAGGGAGATCCAATTGTAAGGGAAGACGGATCTACTGTAAATGGAACTGCAGAAATACAAAAACTCTACGCATACGCAGGTTGGAACCCAGATACAAAAGTATACGATCAACCGGGAAAGCCGATTGAGTGGGTTAAAATTCATAATCTCCCCGATCATGTTTATTTTAACCATAGCCAACACGTGAAAGTGGGCAAGCAAAATTGCCAAACCTGCCATGGAAACATCCAGGAAATGCCAGAAGTATACCAGTTTACCGACTTAAGTATGGGATGGTGTATTAATTGTCACCGCGAAAGCAAGGTTGACTTTTACAATAAAGCTACTGGCGAGGGAAATAAGTTTTATAGCATTTACGAAAAGTTTCACAATGATATCAAGTCCGGTAAAATGGATAGCGTAACGGTAGAAAAAATTGGTGGAACCGAATGTCAAAAATGCCATTATTAATTTGTTATTCAGCGCATACAACTGGCTGTTGACGACTAGGGATACAAATTAATTGGCACATTATCATATTAGCACATTATTACATTTATGGAAAAAAAGTATTGGCAAAATTTTGGAGAATTAAATCAGTCGGAAGCTTATCAGCAGACGGCCGAAAAAGAATTTAAAGAAGAGTTATTGCCGTTGGAAGACCTAGATGACAAAGGGCTTTTAGATGCAAAATCTCCCCGCAGGGATTTTTTAAAATATTTGGGTTTTAGCACTGCAGCAGCTACGTTAGCTGCTAGTTGCGAAATGCCGGTACGCAATGTGGTGCCGTATTTGCAAAAGCCCGACAATCTGATTCCAGGTGTTTCCAATTATTACGCTAGTACCTGTATCAACGAAGGAGATGTTACCTCGGTAATTGTAAAACAAAGAGATGGACGTCCTATTAAAATAGAAGGAAATGAAATGTCTTCTATTACCAAAGGCGGAACCAGCGCATTGGTGCAGGCCTCTGTTTTGGACTTATATGATACTACTCGTTTGCGTTATCCAATGCAAAAAGCGGGTGCAGATTTTAAAGAAGTAACCACTTTTGAGGCTTTTGATAAAATAGTGTTAGATGCTATGAAAGGACTAGGCGGTAAGCCAGTTGTGCTGCTAACTTCTACTATCAATTCAGTTTCTACCTTACAAATCATTGCTGAGTTTTTGGCTAAAAATGCTGGAAGCCGCCACGTACAATATGATGCAGTTAGTTATAGCGGTATGTTATTGGCGAATGAAGCTTGTTACGGTAAAAAATATATCCCTTCATATCATTTTGACAATGCTAAAGTGATTGTAAGTATCGGGGCCGATTTTTTAGGCACCTGGTTAAGCCCGGTAGAATTTTCCGGTCAATATGCACAGAATCGCAGGATTACGGGCGAAAAGCCAACCATGAGCCAGCACATTCATTTTGAAAGCTCATTGAGTCTTACCGGAAGTAATGCAGATGATCGTTTTGTTCATAAACCATCCGAAGCTGCAGCGATTGCATTGGCTTTACTGGCTAAATTAGGCGGTGCAGTTTCAGCGCCTGCTATTAGTGATGCTTCGCTGAACAAGGGCATTGAGCTAGCTGCCGCTGCATTGACTGCTAATAAGGGTGCAGGCTTAGTAGTTTGTGGAAGCAACGATGTTAACTTACAAATAATAGTAAATGCCATCAATGAGGCGATTGGCGCCAATGGCAAAACAATCAACCATGCCGTTAGTTCCAACTATCGTGCAGGGGTAGACGCAGATATGGTAAAGTTGGTGGAAGATATGAACGCAGGTACCGTAGGGGCTTTGCTGATTCATGCTACCAACCCGGCGTATACTTATTTTGATAGCAAAAAATTCATTGATGGATTGGCAAAAGTGCCTGTTAGCATTTCTTTCAATGCTACGATGAATGAAACTACCGAGCGCTGTAAATTCAGCATTCCTGCTCATCATTGGTTAGAAAGCTGGGGTGATGCTCAACCAAAAACAGGCTACATTAGTCTGTTGCAACCTACTATCAATCCTTTATTTAAAACAAGGGCATTTGAAACTTCTTTACTGAAACTTTCAGGAGATGCCTTGGATTATGAAACTTATTTCAAAACCTATTGGGTAGCCAAATTGGGTGGCGAAGATGCATACAATACTGCCTTGCAAAATGGTGTGGTAGAACCAGCCGCGATGCTGGTAGGTGCAGGCACATTCAATGCTGCGGGTGTTGCAGCTGCAGCGGCGAAAGCTGCGGCAGTAAAAGGCGGCGCCTATGAACTATTTATTTATCAGAAAATTTCAATGGGTAGTGGTAGCCAGGCCAACAATCCTTGGTTGCAAGAATTACCCGATCCAATCACTAAAGTTACTTGGGATAACTACGCATTGGTAAGCCCAGCTTTGGCAAAGGAAATTATAGGTATCGATGTGGTGGGCAATCAGCGCGATGGCGATGGTTATGAAGTTCACCCCGAAAAACCTACCATTACCCTTACTGTAAATGGAAAATCGGTTGAATTACCAGTATTAATCATTCCAGGAATTCATTCCAATGTAGTAGCAGTGGCGGTAGGATATGGCAGACAAAGTGCAGACAAAGATAAAACGGCCCAACATATTGGAAGATCGGCCAATGGCGCTGGTCAAAATGCGTATCCGTTGGTAAGTTTTGATGGAACGGGATTCAGTTATTCTACAGTAGCAGCTATTAAGAAAGCTGGAAATACTTACGTGTTAGCACAAACGCAGGTGCACGGTTCTTCAGAAAGTCGGCCTATTATTTATGAAGGATCATTGAAGAAATTTGTTGAAGATCCCGAGCATGTATTGGAAGAAGCTACGCATGAGCGTGCAATGTTGATTGCTGCTTCAGGCGGTACAGATTACGTGAAGGATGCCACCATTTATCCGAATTTTGAAAAGCCGGGTATCAAATGGGGAATGAGTATTGATTTAAATACCTGTACTGGTTGTAGCGCTTGCGTGGTAGCCTGTACAGCTGAAAATAATGTTAGTGTGGTAGGTAA
>CANIMM010000103.1 GCA_947468255.1 Chitinophagaceae bacterium
AATTCCACTCATAAGCAGGCAATTGCCCATCCGGTTTCATATACCACTCGCGCATAATGAGCAGTAACTGATTCTTAGCAAATTCGGGATCTACCATTACCAAGGAGATACAATGAAAAGCGAGGTCCCATGCAGCATACCAAGGGTACTCCCACTTGTCGGGCATGGCAATGATATCTTGATTTTTTAAATGGGTCCAATCATTGTTTCGCCCCCTTAGTTTACCATCATTTACAGGAGTAATACCATCGCTGGTTTTGAGCCAATGCTCTACATCATAATGATAATATTGTTTACTCCACAATACACCCGCCAATGCTTTTCGCTGAATGTTTTTTAAATCAGGGGATATGTTCGTAGGAAGTATTTTTTGATAAAAATCATTCGCCTCCTGCTTACGGGTAGCAAATATTTTTTCAAAGTCTTGGTTAAATGGCCTGGCTTCCAACTTATTGGTAAGCCGGCAATAAATCGTTTTGGTTTCACCACCCTTCACTTTTAATTGGTATATGGGTGAAAATTTTGTACCCGACTTTCTATTGTGTAATTTTCTGCGATTGGTGCCATGAATAACTGCATCATGAAAAGCATCTTTTACAAAAGGTGTTTCATTCTCTGATCCGTTTACCTTATTGAAATTGGTTTCATTGTCCGTAAACAAGGAATAATCCGGATGCTGAAAATAAAAATAATAGTCCCCCAAACGCTGGTGGTTCACTTTTACGGATGTTTTATTTAAATAGGTGATAGAAGGCTTGGGGTCATCTGGATTGTTGCCCCAGCGATTATAAAACCAAAGGGTAGGCAACACCGTTATAGGAGCAGGCTTATCATACCGATTGGTAATATCGATTTTGATATAAATGTCCTGTGAATCTTGTTTGGCGTAAGTGATATTCACATCAAAATATTCATCCTGATCAAATATTCCGGTATCAAGGATTTCATATTCAGGCTCCTGCATGGACCGATAGCGGTTGGTGTTTTTCAGGTCATCATAAGGGAATTCTCGCTGAGGAAATTTATACAAATATTCCATATAATAATGGCTAGGAATATTATCTTGATAGTAATACAACTCCTTTACATCTTCGCCATGGTTGCCCTCATAATTTCCAAGGCCAAACAAACGCTCCTTCAGTATTCGATCCTTTCCATTCCAAAATGAAAGCGCAAAACAAAGATTTTGAAAATAATCCGAGATTCCTGCAATACCATCTTCTCCCCAACGGTAGGTTCTGAAATGCGACTGGTCAAAAGGTAGATAACCCCAGGCATCGCCATAATGGCCATAATCTTCTCTCACGGTTCCCCATTGCCTTTCGCTTAAATAAGGGCCCCATTGTTCTAAGGGAATCGGCTTTTTAGCATTATCGGCTAAACGTTGGTGTTCTGCAGTCATGATATTTTTTATATAAAATGCCTTTTTCGTATTGAAGGGTTTTCAATACAAAAAATGACGGATTCATGGCAAGCAAAACCATTTTTAACGTAAATGACTGTAAAAATACAGTTTTTAAAAATGAGTGCTGCCATGGAAACAAAAAACCCATCATAAGGTACCGAAAAATAACGCCTATTTGAAAGTTTTGTTGTGGAAGGAGGTGAAATGAGTTACAAAATAATTCAGCTAATTTTTGTATTTTTTTAATTCGCAAAAATGGCCTGGGGGTATTACTGATACTAACCAACTTATGCTGCTAGGAAAAATTCCCGCTGATTTTCGCAGATACTCCCGCAGATGAGCGCAGATTTTATCATCGGTGCAGAAGAAGATATGACAATGACCTATTAATAGGCAGCAGTAAGTAAAACGAAAGCCGCGAATTTTTTAAATAAAAAAAGTACAGCATCGCTGCTGTACTTTTATTATTCAATCGTACTCCTCTTAAATGGTGGGAGTAGTTAATTGCGCTAAAGACTGATCGATCTCTTCCTGAGACACTTCAAAATCAACCAATTTTCCACTTAAAAATTGCTCGTAAGAACCTAAGTCGAAATGGCCATGGCCACATAGGTTAAACAAGATTGTTTTTGAAACGCCCTCTGCATCGGCCTGTTTAGCCTGTCGAATTACTTCAGCAATTGCATGGGTAGCCTCAGGAGCAGGTATAATTGCTTCTGTCCTAGAAAACAGAATGCCTGCCTCAAAGCATTCTATCTGATTGATAGCATTGGCTTCAATAATGCCATCTTTCAATAATTGACTTACAATAGCTCCGGCACCATGGTACCTTAAGCCGCCAGCATGAATGGGAGAAGGAATGAAATTGTGACCAAGCGTATACATTGGAATTAACGGGGTCATTCCAACCGTATCTCCAAAGTCATAACGGAAAACGCCACGCGTTAATTTAGGACAAGAAGTTGGCTCTACCGCAATGGCCCTTACATTTTTTCCACCGGTTAACTTATTTTGCAAAAAGGGAAATGCAATACCTGCAAAATTAGACCCGCCGCCAAAAGGTGCAACTACAATATCTGGATAATCGCCTGCCTTTTCCATTTGTTTAAGCGCTTCTAGACCGATAATGGTTTGATGCATCAATACATGATTCAATACACTTCCTAATGCATATTTGGTATCATCATTGGTGGCCGCTACTTCCACCGCTTCTGAAATTGCAATCCCTAAACTGCCCGGAGAATTGGGGTCGGCAGCCAGTATGCTTTTTCCTGCGTTGGTAAGATTGCTGGGAGAAGCATGCACCGTAGCACCCCAGGTATTCATCATTATCTTACGGTAAGGCTTACCCTCATAACTTACTTTTACCATAAATACCTCACACTCTATTCCAAAAAGCTGACAGGCAAAACTAAGGGCACTTCCCCATTGGCCTGCCCCAGTTTCGGTAGCTATTTTCTTAACGCCTTCTTTAGAATTGTAATAGGCTTGTGGAATTGCGGTATTGGGTTTATGAGACCCCGCCGGACTTCCTCCTTCATATTTATAATAAATTTTAGATTTGGTACCCAAGGCTTTTTCTAATCCATACGCGCGATACATGGGAGTAGGACGCCAAATGGAATACAAGTTTCGCACTTCATCTGGTATCTCTACCCACTTTTCGGTGGTTACTTCCTGCTTAATCAATTCCATTGGAAAAAGCGGCGCTAAGGCTTCTGGCCCAATGGGCTGTTGCGTTCCGGGATGCAAAGGAGGTAAAGGTTTGTTAGCCATGTCTGCTACAATATTGTACCAATGCGTAGGTATCTCCGATTCCTCTAAGGTGATTTTTCTTTCTTTTGACATCTGATATGATTTTAGCTTTCAAGGTAAGCAAAAACAAGAAAACTAAAAAAAATACTGGAAACGGATTGCTTTGGTAAAATGGTCTTGATTACATTACTGAGAAATGCAGATATGGTAAAGGCTTGCCGATTTTACACCGTACAAGCCTTAGTGGGCTGTGCTGGGCTCGAACCAGCGACCCTCACGTTGTCGACGTGATGCTCTAAACCAACTGAGCTAACAACCCATCATTCATTGGTGCAAAAATAAAGAATGTACAACAACTAAACCCGAATGTTTTTGAATACCCAGCAATCTGACCTACCCGCTACATTTGATTTAGTATCCAGTATTGCCCGAAAGAAATTGTTTTCAAAAAAGTGGATACCAGGTCATTGTATTTTTCAAACATGCTCTGTACTTTCCTGCTTTATACAAAATTACCATGGAATATGATTTTAACATTGATATCCATTGCCATAGCAGTTGGAAACCATTTATGAGCGGCAGAAACAACCCCGCTCATACGCCTTTCGAAAGTTACGAAAACGAAATTAGCGCGCGCCTACTAAAAAGGCTGAGCAAACAAATTGAAAGCATCCTTCGCTTTAAGCTAAGCACACAAAGCAACTTTGACAATTTGCATAAAGGAAATGTTCGGTTAGCAATCGTATCACTCACGCCCCTTGAAAAGGCATTTTTTGTAGCTAATGTAAAATCAGATGGCTTCCTGAAAAAATTGATAAAACTGTTGGTTACAGAAGAACATGAACGAAAGTTATATACTTTAAAAAACAATGTCATCAATGCTTTGACCGGCTTTCATACCACTGATATCAACTTTGCAAAAAAATGGATGTCGAAATATTTCCAGGAGGCGCTGGTACCGGAATATACTTATTTTACAAAGTTTAATAACCAACAAAACAACGAACAAACTTACTCTATAAAATTTGTAAAAAATTTTCAAGAGATCAAAGATTGCCTTCATGCCAGTACAACTACTATTTGCATCATCATTAGTATAGAAGGCGCTCATACGCTTTCCAGCCAAGTGCCTGAATCGAATCATTTGATGCAGCATGTAGGCGCAAATCATCTTGAAGATGAACTCGATTTTGATTCCCTATTAGCTTATCAAAATAATATCGAGGCAATGAAAAAATGGGAATTTGTACCATTGTACATTTCACTCAACCACCATTTTTGGAATGGTTTGGGAGGACATGCAAAAAGCTTGACGAAACTGTTTGATCTACTGGTATCTCAAACGGAAGGAATGAATGAGGGTTTGAAAGGGATGGGAAAAGAAGTCATCAGGCTATTACTAAAAACCACCAATGGGCCTAGGGTACTGATTGACATCAAACACATGAGCCCTGCTTGCCGCAAAGATTTTTATTCCTTTATCCAAACGGATTATTGGATGCACAATGATAAATTCCCCTTGATTTGCAGCCATACCGGTGTGGTCAGCAAAAGCAAGACCCTCGATGCCTTGATTACCCAAGATGACAAAATGGAATGGCAGGATAACAGCAACTATCTCCATGAACAAAGTATCAATCTTTGTGCGGAAGATATTTTGATAATTGCCGAAACAGGTGGACTGATAGGTATACAACTCGATGAACAAAGAATAGCGGGTAATATTGCCATTGAAGTTGTCAAAAAGAATAGGAAGCTTTCAAGCGAAGATGTACGCAAACAATATGTAAAAATTTTATTCGCCAACTTATTTGAAATTGTAAAAACCGTCAATACGAAAAATGGCTGGAACCTGCTATCCATAGGAAGTGATTATGACGGATTTATCCATCACCTAGATTTTTACCCCACTACTGCCGAAATGCCGATATTAAAAAAAGACATGCTTGATTTTTTAATCCAGCCTGAGGAGATTTCACCAATAGGATTTGATTATTCATTGCCGCTTCATGAGATGCATCGATTGATGTTTGGCTTAGCTGCTGAAGAAATTATTAAAAAAATATTTGCAACGAATGTGATGAACTTTTTAGAAAAAAACTTTAACCGCCTATAGCAAAAAAACATACCTGTTTCTTCTAACCAAGAAAAATTGATACTAAAATCGCTTCCGCGAATTAAATTACTCATTTTAGGCAGCAATTCAATCGCTTTATAAATAATGCCTCCCCCCTTTTTTAAAAGAATGATTATAAGAAAATCGAATATGAAATCACCCGCTCATTTTCGATCCTTTTCTTCAAAACTCACCGTATAAATAATAATTCAATTAATTAATATTGAGTGTAAACAATAATTAATTAATATTGAAGGAATTTTCAATTAAACAAAACTATTCTCGTGAAAAAAGTCATTTTATTCTTATCCTGCCATTTATTATACACCACCCTATTTGGACAAATAGCCATCTATACTACTAGCAATGCGCATTCACACAATGATTACGAGCAGTCCACCCCTTTTTTTCAAGCTTATCACGAAGGGTTTGGCTCTATCGAAGCGGATATTCACCTCACTGGCGGCCTTTTATTGGTTGGGCATGATTCAACACACCTGACCAAAACCCGATCCCTTGAAACATTGTACCTGACACCTTTAACCAATTTCATAAAGCAAAACGGAGGATTTCCGTATAAAGACCCTAACAAAAAACTTCAATTGCTTATTGACATAAAAACGGATAGTGTGCAAACGCTCAATGCGCTAGTGAATCTATTAAAAAAATTCCCTGCCATTATTCAAAATCCAAAAATCCGCATTGTCATTACCGGCAATCGACCTGAGCAAAGCAGTTATACCTCCTATCCTTCCTTTATTTCGTTTGATGGACGACTGAGCGAGGACTATAGCAAGGCTGCATTATCAAGGATTGTAATGCTCAGCAATGATTTTAAAGAATACAGTAAATGGAATGGAAAAAGTCCCTTACCTGAGTCCGATCGGCAAACCATTACCGCGTTGGTAGAAAAAGTGCATCGATTAAAAAAATCCATCCGTTTCTGGGCAACTCCCGATTTTTCAGCAGCATGGAAGGAACTAATCAGCCTACAAATAGATTATCTCAACACCGACCATATTGAGACCTTATCAGATTTCCTACGAAGACATAATGACTCCCTTCGACTGATGCCTTTCAACCGGATTATTCATTCCGCTGGAACGGTGATTCGCTTTGGTAATCCTGATATGGAAAATCACGCACTAGACGCGGCAATATTAAGCAAGGATGGCAAACTGGTCATCGAAGATCGGTATGGTATTGTAGCAATGGATGCCATCGAAAAAAAGATCATCAGTCGTTGGACCTTCTCAGATATTAACCGGTATAGCAATTACATGAGCACCTATTCAGGCATCCGTTCATTTATAGAAGATGGAAAAACTTGGGTAGTATGGAGTGCTGCGGCAAAAAGCGGTAGCAAATCGGCAATAATGATTGCAGAATGGGGGACAAACAGCTTTACTAATTTTTCGGACATTCCTATTGAGAAAATAAATCCAGCTTTGAATGCCCTTCCCAATGAAATCGAAATTTCAAGAGAGCAGGGAGTTCTTTTTCTTTATGTGGTATTGAATGGCAACAATGAATTATTGAAGATTCGCTGGAGCGACAAAAGCATTGTTTGGCGGGCGGCCACTGGTGTGGCACCCTATGGTGTAGCAATGGCAAACAAAAAAATATATGTCAGCAACTGGGCAGGCGCTACTGCCACAGACAGTACCAAAGAAAGAGCCGGTGTGCCTTGGGGACTTGCTTATACCGACCCTAGAACCGGCGCTACTTCAAGCGGAACGGTATCTGTATTGGATGCTGCCACCGGTAAACATATCAGCGAAATCAAAGTAGGCCTACATCCCAATGCAGTAGTTGCTGCAGACAATGGAAAACATATCTATGTAGCCAATGGATCAAGCGATGTGATTTCTGTCATTAACACCCAGTCGGATGCAATTACCGAATCGATTAAAGTAGGAATACTAAATGAAGCATTTGAGCTGCAAGGTAGCACCCCCAACGCGCTGAAATTGAATGCAGACAATAGTATATTATATGTAGCCAATGGATTCGATAATGCAATAGCAGTAGTTCGACTAGGAAAAAATGCTTCCACAAAAGGAACTGGCAATTCTGCGATAACGGGTTATATTCCTACCGAAGCCTATCCCGGCGGACTTAATCTTATTCAAAATAACTTGGTGGTCGCCAATATTGAATCAGATGGCTCCAATGTATTCGACGAAAAGAAAAAGGCAAGCTCCATTCACAACCAATTGGCTTCTGTAAGCATCATACCGCTACCTGACAAATCCACGCTGGAAAAATACACTGCAGCGGTAACCGACTTAAACCTTTTGAACAGGACTGCCCATCTGCGTTTGCTACCCCGTGCCGGAGTAGCACCGGTGCCCGTACCTGAACGAATTGGAGAACCTTCTGTGTTTAAGCAGGTCGTTTATATTATCAAGGAAAACAAAACCTATGACCAGGTTTTTGGAGATATCCCCTACGGAAGAGGCGATAGTTCGCTTTGCATTTTCGGTGAAAAAGTAACTCCCAACATGCATGCGCTCGCTAGAAGATACGGCTGGATGGATGATTTTAACGCTTCCGGAAAATCTTCGGCTGAAGGACACCAATGGACTGATGCTGGGATGGTATCCGACTATATAGAAAAAAGTGTTCGCGCCTGGTTCAGAAGTTATCCGCACCGTCAAGCAGATGCACTAGTCTATAATAAGGAAGGTTTTATCTGGAATCTAGCTGCTGATCACGGAAAAAAAGTTAGAATTTATGGCGAAGCCTGTGAAACCGAATACAATAATAAATTGAAATGGATCGACCTGTATTCAAAATACAAGGAAGGGAAAAAACCAGATTGGGTCAACACTTCTACCATCGCAAGGATTCGTCCGCTTATTTCCCCCACCTATCCAGATTGTGACAATATTTCTTTTAGCGACCAACAACGGGCGGATATTTTTATTGCAGAATGGAAAGCCTATGAACAAGCAGGGAATATGCCCAATCTAATGGTGGTTTCACTTCCCAATGACCATAGTGCCGGCACCTCGCCCGGATTCCCTACCCCCAATGCCATGGTGGCCGACAATGACCTGGCAGTAGGAAGAATTGTAGATATGATCAGTAAAAGCAAGTATTGGGATTCAACCGCAATATTCATCACCGAGGATGACTCACAGGGTGGTTGGGACCATATTTCTGCTTACAGAACCATTGGTCTGGTGGTGAGTGCATACAGTACTGGCAAACTAGTGACTTCCAATTACAACCAGACCTCCATGCTAAGAACCATTGAACAAATTTTAGGACTTCCCCCGATGAATATCATGGATGGAACCGCCAGACTGATGACCGATTGTTTTCAAAAAATTAAACACAGCATGCCTTTTACCGCCCTATCCAATAATATCCCGCTTGACCAGATGAATAAACCCCTTCACGCACTTAAGGGAAAAGCAAAAAAATATGCCCTCCAATCACAATTGGAAGTCTTTAATGAAGTGGATGGAGGTCAAGATGATAAGATGAACCGCATCATCTGGTTTTATGCAAAAGGTGATGCAAGATATCCGGGTACAAAATAAGGACCCTCATTTAATTGGAGTAACAACTCTATTGTCCCCAATCTCCTACAAGGACCTAAAGCCTGTAGGAGATTGGGGATTTTAAAAAAAATTTAAACCGCTGCCCCCGATGTTCACCATCCAATTTTTTTGACTTAAAAGATTGGACTCTAAAAAAGATTTTTCCTTAACTTCCAGCAAATCAAACAGTAATATATTTTTAATTGTAAGTTGTGAAATAAATAGGCTAGCGCATTGAAAAATGAATTATTTTTAAATGCAATATTCATCCTAAGAAAAATCATGCCTTTTAAAAAAGTTACGTTGCTGCTTTTATTTTTTTTTATGATCGCTCCAATATTTGGACAAGACGCTTTGTATACTTCAGCAAATGCCCATTCCCACAATGATTATAAACAGCATTATCCCTTTCAGCAGGCCTATAACAATCAGTTCGGCTCTATCGAAGCCGATGTTTACTTAACAGACAATGTTTTATTAGTGGGCCATAGTCCATTGAAGCTTAAAAAACATAAAACACTGGAGTCGATGTACCTCGTTCCCTTATCGAACCTCATTGCTGAAAATAATGGATTCGTATATAAGGACCAAAGCAGGAAGTTGCAACTGCTGATCGACTTGAAAACAGAAAGCATTTCAACACTCAATGCACTAATTGACCTATTAAAAAAATTTCCATCTATCACAGTCAATAAATCAATCACCATCGTGATTACCGGCAATCA
>CANIMM010000104.1 GCA_947468255.1 Chitinophagaceae bacterium
ATATCGGCTGTTAAAAATCCTTTTTGTTTTCTTACATCCTCAATTTCATTGAATACGTAACTGCCACTTACCATTAGTTTTAAGGGAGTGGTCATACTGTATTTGCTTTCACCGGGCTGGTCATTGGTAAATGTAAGCGAGGATGCATTGTGAAGCCCCTCGTAATTTTCTGTATTTGCAACCAGTGAAGTAGTTCGCTTATCCGTTAATGAAGCCATATAGGTGGGGGTATGCATGGCAAAGCCAATACGCACATGCTCGGTAGGTTTAAAAATGAATCCAATTTTGGCATTGATTCCTGCACCACTCGTAGTATATTCATCGGTGTAAGTGAAAGAATCAAATCCGTTTAATTTATTGGAGGAGGTGTCATTTTCTTTGAAAGTACTGATGCTGTTGTACTTCATAATTGGAATGCCTAAACTCATGCCAAATAAAAATTTATCTTTTTTATTTACTGCGTACCCAATTGCTACCTCATGCTGTGAGCCCTTTGTATCCAATGTGTTTTGTTGGCGCAATGCCTGGCCTGCATCCAAAATATTTTCAGGCAAAGCCCTTACTTGTAAATTTCCGTTTACCCTAAAAGTATCTACCAGATAGGTATAAAGGGCTGGAGCAGCACCATAGGCATAGCTGGGGCTATTGAGTACATTGTCAATGCTCATACCGCTTTTGGCGATCTGTTCGGCCCATTTTTCACTGTAAGAACTGTAGTTATTCAATCCATTGTATTGGATGGAATTGTTGTAGCTGGCAGTTTGTGTTATCGCCAAGCTGAATGCCTGGCTGGTTCCTGGTTGATTTGGATTGCCTGTACCATAAACAAATCCGATGGGTCCCATTCCAAAACTGGTTTTGTTATTTTTATTGTCGGTAGCCCTGAAATTGGTTTTGTTGGTATTCATTAAAAATCCGGGGGTAAAAACAAGCTCACCAGTTCTGTAATTGCCCAAACCTGCGGGGTTTACAAAATTGGCGGTAATATCTCCTCCCAAGGAGCCCATTGCCCCACCAATAGCCATATTTCGGGCAGTACCATTTTGGGGAAAGAAGGAAAAGCGCAGTGCATCCTCTGGTATTTGTGCAAATAGGAATGAACTTAAAAGCAATGCTGGAAACAGCAGAATTTTTTTCATTAAAGTGATATTTTAGAATAGAAGAACTGGAATGGTTGTTCTTTAAATGATCAAATGGTTAAAAGCGCTTACCAAAAATTAATTCCCTCCACCTCTGGCAGGCCTTGAAATAGCACCACCTCCTCCAGATGAACTGCTTCCGGAAGAAGAGGAACTACTGGTATTGGTTGAAGAACTGGTGGATTGGGGTGTATAAGTCCGATTGTTATTGTAAGAGGAATTGTTATTTGAATTGTTGGTACTATTGTAATTACTGCCGTTATTGGTGTTATCAGGAGTAAAAATCTGACGAATGATGTTGCCAACAGCGGATCCGTTATTGCTATTGTTGTAAGATTTCACAGGTTTTGCATTCCCCATTTTGGAATTACTGGAGCTGTAATTAATAATCGGGCTGTAGCCGCCTAAATTCTCTTTTCTTGGAGAAGTGTTTATTGGCAGGTACTGCGGAGCAAATACTTGGCTATAATAAGGTGAAAAATAAGGAGTATAGTAATTGCCATAGATAGAACCGTAATGATTGTACCGGTAGTCTTGGTCGAAATTTCTCCAGCGAGGATCATTGATCCCCATTCGAATGATTCTTTCTTCAGGATGGTAGATTACTGTCTCTTGTCGGGCAGTTTGTACATATTCTTCTACATAAGGCCTTGCAGGTGAATAATAGACATCATCCGGGGTTTGTCCCGTTTTATAAAGCGTAGTGCAGCTGCTAAAAGCAACAAATACAAGCACGAAATGCAAAATTTTTGTAATCATGATAATTTGATTAAAATTATTATAGAATGAAGTTACTACTTTTGTGCCGTTTTAGATTATAAAACCATCATACCAAATTCTTTGCCATTGATTTACAATTACAAAGAAATTATGTTAAATTGAAGCTAAAATGTTCCTAAAAGAGTTGACAGGGAATAATTTCCTTGGTTAGGAAATAAATGACTTAGTTTTCAATAAAGAGGATGCTTCCTTTTATTGAAATCAAGGCTATTCAAAAATTTATTCATTTAAAAAATTGCCCCAGAGGGGTTTACATATGAGCAAAGAGATTACAAGCATGCAGGAAGATTATTCGCAATGGTACAATGACCTAGTAATTAAAGCTGGTCTGGCTGATTACAGTGCGGTCAGGGGTTGCATGGTCATTAAACCTTATGGATACGCCATTTGGGAGAATATGCAAAAGCAATTGGACAGTATGTTTAAAGAAACCGGTCACCAAAATGCCTATTTCCCCTTGTTTGTTCCAAAGAGTCTTTTTGAAGCAGAGGAAACCAATGCAGAAGGGTTTGCCAAAGAATGTGCCATTGTAACGCATTATCGTTTAAAGGCCGATCCTGATCATAAGGGCAAATTAATAGTAGATCCAGAAGCAAAGTTGGAAGAGGAATTGGTGGTTCGTCCTACCAGTGAAGCCATCATTTGGAATACCTACAAGGGATGGATACAATCTTACCGGGATTTACCGTTGTTAATCAATCAGTGGGCCAATGTGGTAAGGTGGGAGATGCGCACCAGGCTGTTCTTGCGTACAACAGAATTTCTATGGCAGGAGGGGCATACGGCACATGCTACAGAAAAGGAGGCGATTGACGAAACCGTTCAAATGCTCAACGTATATGCTGATTTTGCAGAAACTTATATGGCATTGCCGGTTATTAAGGGGGTTAAATCTGCCAATGAGCGCTTTGCAGGAGCGGTAGATACCTACTGCATTGAAGCGCTCATGCAGGATGGCAAGGCATTACAGGCAGGTACGTCCCACTTTTTAGGACAAAATTTTGCTAAGGCATTTGATGTAAAGTTTACCGATAAGGAAAATAAATTAGATTTTGTTTGGGCAACCAGTTGGGGTGTTAGTACCCGATTGATTGGCGCCTTAGTTATGGCGCATAGCGATGACCAAGGCTTGGTATTACCTCCAAAACTAGCCCCTATACAAGTAGTGATTGTTCCGATTTTTAAAGGGGAGGAGCAAAAGCAACTGATTGATGAAAAAGTAATCGCATTGATGCAGCAATTGAAGGCTGCAGGCATTTCTGTGAAGTATGATGACAATGATAACAATCGTCCGGGGTGGAAATTTGCTGAATACGAAATGAAGGGAATTCCGGTTCGTATAGCCATTGGTGCGAGAGATCTTGCCAATAATGTGGTTGAAGTAGCTAGGAGAGACACGAAAGAGAAAATGAGTTTTAGTATGGATGGCTTGAGTGAGCGAATCATTACATTATTGGATGAAATCCAGTTGGCTATTTTTAATAAGGCTAAAAATTTCAGAGATGATCGGGTTACTCCTGCTGATACATGGGATGAATTTCTCAAGTTGTTGGATGAAAAACCAGGTTTTATTTCAGCACATTGGGATGGCACGGGTGAAACGGAAGATAAAATTAAGGAGCTTGCCAAAGCCACCATACGCTGTATTCCATTGAATAATGAGCTAGAAAATGGCAAATGCATTTTTACGGGAAATGCAAGTAAACAGCGGGTTTTGTTTGCAAGGGCTTATTAATTGCTAATTTATTTGTTTGCTATTTGTATTAACAATCATCGCATCTATTACTACTTTCTAAAAATCACCTGTGGCCCGAAAAGAAACCTACCGATCAAAATATAACAGCAAGTTGGTGGAAGCGGGCGGGGTGGTGCAAAATACTGAACGCAAAGAAAGAATTCCATTGGACCCCGCTATTCAGTTACCTTATGCGGAGGGTAAAGTAGTATTGATTGATAAGCCGCTGCATTGGACATCTTTTGATGTAGTTCGTAAAATGCGCAACTTGTTGCAGATAAAAAAAATTGGACATGCAGGTACGCTTGATCCCTTAGCAACCGGCCTACTCATCGTATGTACCGGTAAGTTTACCAAAAAAATAAATGAATATATGGCCCAGGAGAAGGAGTATACCGGCCATATAACGCTCGGAGCGGTAACCCCCACCTATGACCTAGAGAGTGAGCCTGAGCAAGTGAAAGACTATTCTTTGCTCAGCCCAGAAGCAATTCATGCTGCTACAGCTGCTTTTACTGGAACCATCGATCAATTCCCACCCATTTATTCTGCCATAAAAAAAGAGGGGGTAGCTTTATACGAATTGGCTAGGAGAGGCATTGAAGTTCAACCCGAGTCGAGAAAAATAACCATCCATCAATTTGAAATTACTAACATATCATTGCCTGTACTTAGTTTTAAGGTAGTCTGTTCCACTGGGACGTATATACGAAGTTTGGCAAATGATTTTGGTGCAGCGTTGGGCTGTGGTGGATATTTGAGTAGCCTTCGGCGGACGAGAATTGGCGATTTTGAGGCTTCAAATGCCTTTTCCATGGAGCAGTTTGAGAAGCAACTGCAAATAAATGGAGATGCCTGATTTTTTATCAATGGGGTAATCCGTTTCAGTACATCCTAATTTTTCTTTTGCAGCAGGGAGGTTAATTTTCAGGTCTTTAAAGATCAAAAAGGATAACTTAATCCAATGGTGAAATTAAAATTTTCATATCGCCACAGTTGATTGCTGTATGCATACACTCCTGGGGCAATTTCTACCTGCTCGCCTTTTGTTAGTAAATTCCTTAAAGTTATATTGGGTATTTGCCAGCCATTATTTTTGATAATGTCGGGCCGTTTAAAACGAAAGCCCAGATCAAATCGGATCAGGAAATAATTAAAGTCAAATCGAAAACCCGTACCTGCAGTTACCCCTAACTGTTGGTACAGTCGGCTGAAATTAAATTGCAAGCTATCCGGACCGCCACCTACCCGCGTATTTTTCAAGTTCCATACATTGCCGGCATCAATAAATAGGGCTCCTTTTAAGGTCAATGAGTTGGGAATAATGGGAGCAATATCGTAGCGGTATTCGCCATTTATTTCTAGTCGTACATCACCGGTACGGTCGTTTAGCGAAAGTGAATTATAAGCGGCCAATGGCTTTGCGCCAGGACCAATACCCCTGATAGGCCAGCCTCTCATACTGTTTGCTCCGCCAGAAAAATATTGCTTAAAAAATGGCAGTGAAGTCTCTGCATTGCTTGTAGGAATTCCTATTCCTGCAAATGCCCTGAATATCGAAGAAGATTTTTGATTTTCCACTTTAAAAGTATACTCCACATCAGTTTTAATAAATTGACGAAGCTCCTTTTTGAACAATCCTATTCGTCCAAATACCAATCCTGATTCTTCAATATTCCATCTGAAAATTCGTTGACGGTTTAGTTTTTTAGGGTTGATATAAGTAGAGGAATAACTGTAATTCAATAGCCCCATTACCAAGGCCGTGTTGAACGAATAACGTAGGTAGGGATTGAGTTCCACCGTTTTTTTGAAACTATCTGATTGATTATAGAGGTAGGAATATTCGATATTTAAAAGTTTAAACAAATGTTTTCTATTGGGATGCTCGCTACTGGTGAATTCATTTCCAAAAGCCGCACTAGTAGATAATTGATTAAAAAGATTAATGCGGTTGGTATAGGAGGGAACCACATTAATAAATGTTTGCTGTGAAATTAATTTTTTATTTGGGAAAATCAGGTTAATTGGACCCAGCAGCCTGGGTAATGAAATTGTATTGGTATAACTCAGTTCATTTGAATTCAGCTTTTGGTTTGACCCCTGCTGCCCATTTAGGTTTAATTCAATTCCGGCACGAAGCGCATGGGTCATTTTTGTGCCGCTTTTTCCAACATTTCTATTTTGCAGAGAAACGTTGGTAGACAATCCTAGTAGGTTGCCTGCATTGGCTACAATTGCACTATTGGTATTGCTGTTGGCAGAATAGCTTGCTTCCAGATTGGCTTCAAATCCAAATCGTTTTGCGGGTAATAATTGTACAATCAGATTGATTTTTCCAGCGCTATCCTTTGTTGGTTCAATCTGAATATTTGTATTTTGCCATACACCTGATTTAGAGAAATTACTGATTGTTTTTGAATAATTTTCCTGGCTATAGACATCCCCCGAATTAAGGTACATATTTCTTAGGAGCAGGCTATTATTAAATAATTTTTTATGATACCGAATTAAAAATCCACCCTGCATTTCCTCCTTGTACTTGGCAGGATTGGTGACATCAGCAGCCGTAAAGTCTGGGTAAATAATGACTGAATCGATATAATATTTTTTTAATCGAGCCGAATCTGCTCCCGGGTTAAGTATGAAGGCAAGTTTAACGGTAGGTTGATCCTTTTTTTGGTTGGCTTCTGCAAGCAATTGTAAGTTTTCAAAAGGGTCATCCGATATATTGGTTAATGCGGCAATGGTAGTATCGCCTCTCAATTTGAGATCATTCAAAGTGAATTGATAATACCCATTGTTGCGATATAGCTCAACCAGTCTGTTGATTTCAGAAAGTATTTCGACCCTTGAAACAGGGTTTCCCTTTATAATTAAGGATTTATTGCTATTCTCTACCGCCAGTTGCTGCAGCTCGGTATGCTGAATCTGGTAACGAAGGGTGTCAATGAGCGTTGGGTTACCTGCATCTACCATGTATTTTACGGTTATGCGTTGCTGTTTGCCCTTGAAAATGGTATCTATTTTATAATGAACAGCAGCACTGTAATAGCCTTGATGTACCATGGCGCCTTTCATGCTATTGGCAGAAAGGGTAGAATAGGTGCTGTCATATACTGGGGGTCGATTAATAAAATGAAGTACGAAAAGAAAGTCCTTGGGTGTTACTTTTGCACTGTCATCGAGTTGGCCATATAATTTCTGCTTCAGTGAAATTCTTTGATCTTTGGTGAAATTGCCCCCGATCACTTCGATGGAACTTTGATAAAGAAAAGGTTTATTTTTTTGATATTTGCGAGGGAAAGTGCAAGCAGACAATAATAGTGAGAGGAAAAATAAATTTTTCAGGTATTTCAACATTTTTATTTTAAGAAGCACTCTAAACAATATAATAAATTTAAGAAATCAATGATAAGCAAAACTTATACCAAATATATCCAAAGTTTACACCAAAAGAAATTCAGGGATCTAGAAAATGCATTTATTGCCGAAGGTAGTAAAGTAGTGATGGACTTGCTCACTTCACCTAAAATTGTTTGTGAAAGGCTTTTGGCAACTCAGCAATGGTTAATTGAAAATGAGCAGCAAATTAGGAAGGATTCCCATATCCCCATGGAGGCGATTGATGCATATGAATTGGACAAAATTTCCGCCCTCAGTACCCCTAATCAGGTATTGGGGGTGTTTAAAAAATTGAAAGCCGGTTCCATTGACCCGGTGGGTAAAGTAACGCTGGTATTGGATTCCATTCAAGACCCCGGCAATCTGGGAACCATCATACGCATAGCCGACTGGTTTGGGGTGTCGGCAATCATTTGTTCCGACAACTGCGTAGATCGGTATAATCCTAAAGTGGTTCAAAGCACCATGGGGAGTTTGGGGAGGGTTGAATTAATGTATACCCATCTGGCTGACTGGCTGATAAAATACCCTGCAATCCCTATTTATGTTACTGCCTTGAATGGTACAGGTATTGAAAGTATAAAGGGATTAAAGGAAGGGATTATAGTAATCGGAAATGAATCGAAGGGGGTAAGTGATGAAATCTTAGATCTGGCCAATGAAAAAATCACCATTCCTAAAATTGGGGGTGCCGAATCACTGAATGCGGCTGTTGCAACAGGAATTATTTTATCCCATATAATTTGATTAGAAAGGATTTGACGATTTATTTCATCCGCATTGAATCAAGCGATAATGACCAAAGCCATGGTTAACGAAATTGGATCGCCTTAATCGGTTGAATTTTTTTGACCAACATGGTTGGTATGAGCAATGTTGCAAAGCAGGTAACCAAGGTAACCAAGTCTACCAGTACTACTTGCCACCAAATTACCTGCGCATGCGCTGCCCGCATATAATAGGCTTCCTCATCTAATTTAATCAATCCGGTTTTTTCCTGCAACCAACAAATGGCGAGCCCTAAAATTGTACCCAAAACAATCCCCGAAAATGTGATGAGCGTTGTATTGTACAAGAAGATTTTTTGAATGTCCCAGTCACTGGCGCCAATGGCTTTTAATATTCCGGTCATTTTAGTTCTTTCCAATACAATGATAAGTAGGCAGGTGATTAAATTTACAATGGCCACTATCATCATAATACCAATCAATATCAGCTTGATATCATTTTGTAGACCTAACCAGTCAAATATATTGGGATAAATTGCTTGAATGGTTTTACTGTTCCATCCCTGGGGGGTTTCATTTTGTATGATTCTAGCAACAGAATCTGTTTGGGTGTAATCCTTTAAAAAGATTTCGTATCCTCCAATTTGATCCACTTTCCAGTCGTTCATTCGCCTGATTAAATTGATATCGCAAATGCCAAATTGTTTGTCATATTCATCAATGGATGTTTTAAAAATACCCGCAATTTTTAATTTTCTTGGCCGCCGGGTGCCATCCTGCTGTATAAAAAAGGAGAGGAGGGTGTCATTGAGTTTTACATTTAGCTGGTTGGCAGTATAGGTCGAAATATTAATTTCTTTGCTGTATCCGCTGTCTGCAAAGGAAACCCATTTGCCCTGTTGTAAAAAAGGGTCGAGTCTAGAATAGTCAAAACTACGGTCGATACCTTTTACTAAAATACTTTCAATATCTGTTCCAAAGGTCAGTAGAACTGATTTAGTGGCATAGCGTTCAATTGATTTCACCTGTGGTAAAAGGTGAATAAGTCTTTCTACGGTATCATTTTTGGAGATGGGGTATTCTTCGGCAATGCTCACTCTTTTTTCTATATCTTGCTGAACATGGATATGCCCCCAAAAACTAAATACTTTATCACTGATTACTTGCTGAAACCCGTTTACAAAACTAATCGTTACAATCATTACTGCCACGCTAACAGCAGTAGCCGCAATGGCTAGTCGGATGATAAAACGGGAAAAAGTATTTTGCCGGTTAAAGGCAATCCTTTTGGCAATAAAAGCGGATATATTCAATCGGCATAAATTTAGTATCTTTCAAAAGTAAATATTTTCATCGCTAATGCATCTTTTTAAATCTTTCGGCTTTTCGGCACTATTATTATTTTCGGCATTCTCTCTGCGGGCCCAGCTAAATCCAGAGGGTGTTTTTAAGCCCAATATCAAGGCCGTACGCTTTCATAGTTATGGCGATCAACTGGCTTTGCCGGTTTATAAACTCAATAGTGGCGACCGTTTGGAGCTTCATTTTGATGATATGGATGCCAATGTTAAAAATTACTATTATACATATCAGTTATGCGATTATAATTGGAGTCCGGTGGTAATTAGCCCTTTTGATTATATCAAGGGGTTTACCCAGCAGCGCATTTCCA
>CANIMM010000105.1 GCA_947468255.1 Chitinophagaceae bacterium
GAACCAAAAACTCCCCCATTGGTAATGGTAAAAGTGCCGCCGCTCATTTCTTCAATAGTCAATTTGTTTTCTTTTGCCTTAGTAGCAAGGGCAACGACGGTTTTTTCAATGTCTGCCATGCTCAAACTTTCGGCATTTCTGATTACCGGCACCACCAACCCCTTGGGGGCTGAGACGGCAATCGATATATCGCAAAAATCATGGTATACAATATTTTCCCCGTCAATCATAGCATTTACCGCTGGCCATTCTTGCAAGGCGAAACAGCAAGCTTTGGTAAAGAAACTCATGAAACCAAGATTAACCCCATGGGCTTCCTTGAACTTGTCTTTGTTTTTAGCCCTTATCTCCATAATAGCACTCATATCTACTTCATTAAAAGTAGTGAGCATAGCAGTGGTGTTTTTGGCTTCTACCAACCTACGGCTAATCGTCTTGCGCAGATTACTCATTTTCTGGGTATTCTCACTCCTGCTAAACAATGTTATTCCAGGTATTCTTCCTGGGTTGCTGATTGCTTCCAACACATCCTGCTTTACAATTTTACCATTGCTTCCACTTGCTGTTACCGATTTTACATCTACCTTTTTATCCGCAATGATGGCTGCAGCTACTGGGGTAGCTTTTAGGTCGCTAGCAGTCTTGGGAGCAGCGGATACTGGGGTAGCTTCCTGGTTTGCAGCCAAAGGAGCTTCGGCAAGCTTTCCCTCCGGACGGGTGGCGGTATTGTCGATACTGCAGGCAATATCCCCTATTTTCAATGTATCTCCTTCCGTTGCTACCACTTTTAAAATCCCTGCCTGCTCGGCATTAATCTCAAAAGTGGCTTTTTCACTTTCCAATTCGGCAACTACTTCGTCTCGCTCCACCCATTCACCATCTTTTTTAAGCCATTTTACCAGCGTAACCTCTGTAATACTCTCCCCAACGGAAGGTACTTTAATCTCTATTGCCATTGTAATTGAATATTTCAGCGAAATTCGGTTAAAATAAAGTATTAATAAAATCGTTTTTACCAACTATTCTTGAAGCACTCGCTTTTTAGCTTGGATATTTTTAATCTCCCTTAACGATAATAAATAAATAGTAAAAAAATCATGAAAAATGATTAAATTGTAAGGTAATCCGCAAACCCTACCTACCATGAATTTTAAAAAGCTATATACTGCTTTTACATTAATCTGTATAGCGGTATCTAATGAACTATCCGCCCAATTTATTTTTAATAATTCGCAGCTTGTCATTCAATCTGGTGGGGAAGTTATTGTAAAAGGGAATGCCACCAGTAATGCCGACATATCAGGTGATGGTGTTTTAAAAATGAAAGGAGATTCCCTACAAAAATTAAACATGAATGGTTTTGCCATCCAAAACCTTGAAATCGATAACCCGGCCAATATTGCACTATTAGGCGATGCCGTTATTAAGGGAATGCTAACTTTTACTACTGGTAAAATTCAATTGGGTGCCAATAACCTAACAGTTACCGCTACTGGAAGCATTGCAGAAACAACCGGTGACAATACATTTGCTGAAACCAATGGCATAGGCCTGTTTAAAAAAGAGATCAATGCAAATGGTAATTACCTGCTTCCCGTTGGAACCGACAATAAGTATAAACCGGTTCAAGTTCAAATTACAGGCTCTCCCGTTTTTGCCAATGCCTTTATAACTGCTAGATCTATTGCTGGCAAACATCCAAACAAACCCTACCAAAGTACAGATTACCTGAATGAATACTGGACACTAAGCAATGGCGGTATCACGGGGGGCAGCATTATTGCAGCAGCAAGTTATCACCCCGAAAGCATCGATGTAACCGGCCAAAAAGATTTCATTCGACCCATCTATTGGAACGGCAGCGCTTGGATAACAGCAAACAATCTCAACCGATTTCCGAACTCAATTTCAATTCCAGTTATTGCTGGCGCAAAACAAGATCTGTATGGAATGAACCAATTTGTATTATTACATGCAAAAGCAATGCTTCAGGGAGCCTACAATGCTTCTTCCAAACTTATGAATGACAAATTGCGAAATAGTGAAGCGAGTTCCATTGGAAATTTACCAACGTCAAATATCATTCCTACAACTGACCCATACCGGTCAGCACCCTATCATTTTACCCACACCAATAATGCTTTGACTGAAACAGTTGTGTCCAAGGATTTTTCGAATCCTTTTATCGACCAGCTTAACGCAGAAAATAATATTGTTGACTGGGTATTCATAGAGCTAAGAAGCGCAGTTAGTCCAGGAAATACTGTCATTCAAACCCGGTCAGCCTTGATCCAAAGAGACGGAGATATAGTGGAATTGGATGGTGTAAGTCCGTTGTATTTTAAAAATATTCCTGAAGCTAATTATACTGTTGCCATCAAACACCGCAATCATTTGGCCATGTGCACCAACCCTGCCACATTCACCCAAATTTTGTCATCTGAAGCAAATACGCCAACACTTGATTTTACTAGTTTGGCTTCTTCCAAACTCTTGGGAACAGCCGGACTTAATTACTTCAATCAAAATGGAAATAATTTCCTCTATGCCGGCAATGCAAATTTGAATGGGAATATCAGATGGAATGCGCCTTATTCTGATAAGGATTATATTTTGAATACGGTACTTAGCAAACATGCTGAAAATATATTACTGAACAGTTATAGCGAAGGAGATATTGATCTTAACAGAGAGGTTAGGTGGATTGCACCTAATTCAGATATCGACTTCCTGTTTTCCATACCACTTTCAAATTCAGTAGCTGCCGTAAAATCTCAGGCCCTGCCGAATTAGGTCTTCTACTACAAGGCCTGAGCCCTTTCAATTTCCTATCTACAACCGTATTCCATTAATGGACATTCAATTGCGTTTAATTGCAATTGGAAATCATAATATAAAAATATGAAAAAATATTTCCACTTCCCCCTGCTCCTATTACTCCCTTCTGTAATATTTGCACAAACGTTTCAGGCTTCCATCCAACCGGTTGATTCAGCTGCAGCAATTACCATCACCTTGCAATCTTCTGCAAATTGTAGTGGCAAAATATCCAATGTAACCATCACACTTGCCATACCTGTCAGCGCAGGCAGCCGACCTCAAATCGATAAGGTAGACAATTCAGCCAATCCACTTATATCCTACACTATTTATAACGCAACCAACCAATCGATAGGTGGAACCATGCATTATATTTATACTATTTTAGGGACTGGAGATGTAGTACCAACAGCTTCTTTGCTGCAGTTTAGCGCCAATACCGCTACTGTCATTGCAAGGGTTAATTTTAAATCTTTTCCAGCTATCTTCTCACAAGTAAAGATGGTCAATTTGCCAAACGGGGGCACTGATATCAACCCTAATGCATTCTTTGGCTTAAGTTTAGATGGTGCCGATATTGTAAATGAAAGTGCTATGTTTTATAGTCTGCCCTCCATCTCTTCAATCGCCAATGACGGGAATGGATACAGTGGTATTTCTTATGTGCAAACCATTCAAGCCATAGAAACTCCTCCGGCAAAATTCATCGGCTTAAGTGCTGTGGCAAACAATGGTAATGGAAAAATCAGTTGGCAAATGGAAAATGAAAGTTCCAATACAGACCATTACGAAATTGAAAGAAGTTTAAATAGCATCGACTTTACAAAAATCATTACAGTAGGCGCAAAAAACAATGGTAACTCCAGCAATAGTTATGATACCACAGATTTTAATTTATCAACTATTAGTTCTGCGGGATTATTTTACTACCGAATCAAAGAAATTGATAAAAATGGGAAAATCATTTATTCCGAAACAAGAAAAATTCGGCTAACTGGCAAAGCACTTGCCATACTGGCCTACCCTAATCCAATCAATCATTTTGTAAACCTAACCATTGACATTGAGGAAGATGCCAGTGGCATGCTTACCATTTATGATGCAGCCGGTAAAAAAATACAATTGATGCAATTGCAATTATTAAAAGGAGCCAACACCAAAAAGATAAATATGGCTAACCTCGCTGCCGGCAGCTATTTGCTACAACTTACCACACCAAAAGAAAACAAGGTCATTCGGATCATTAAATTAACTAACTAACCATTTCAATAACACTAGTATTTTCCTGGGTTCAATTTTGTCCTGCCTTCAATAAAGATAAATTGGGCAATTTTAAATTTACATTGGAGCAAAAAAAATACCAGCAAAAGCTGGTATTTTTTTATATAAATTAGAAAGCTACTTCGAAAAAGCTTTGTCAATAATTTCTACTTGTTCCTTGGCATGTATTTTTGCATACCCGGTTGCAGTTGAAGCGCTGGATGGCCTGCTGATGATATTGAAATTTATATTTATTAAATTCATGCGCAAAAATGTTGCCGCTCCCATATTCAATGGCTCTTCCTGTACCCAATACCAAACAGCCTTGCTGTATTTTTGGTGCAACAAATCCAATTGTTTTTGGGGTAACGGATGAATCTGCTCTAACCTGATCAGCGCTGTATCTGTCCTATTGTCCTTGAGTTGTTTTTCTGCCAGATCAAAATACATTTTTCCACTACACAAGATTACTTTTTTAACATCGGCTGCATTCTTCACAAATTCATCATCGATTACTTCTTTAAAGGCTCCCGAAATAAATTCACTTGCCAAGCTATAGCTTCCCGGATGACGTAAATTTGCCTTAGGTGAAAAATTAATCAGTGGTTTTCTAAATGACCAGGCTAACTGTCTGCGGAGCACATGGAAGAAATTAGCAGCAGTTGTTACATTGGTGATCACCATATTTAATTCGGCACACATTTGCAAGAAGCGTTCCATCCTGGCACTGCTGTGTTCAGGCCCTTGGCCTTCATATCCATGCGGAAGCAGCATTACCACCCCATTCATCCGTTGCCACTTCGTTTCAGCTGCTGCGATAAACTGATCGATCATCGTTTGAGCACCATTGCAAAAATCGCCAAACTGTGCTTCCCAAATTACCAGCGCATTTGGATTGGCCATAGAATAACCATATTCAAAACCCAATACTGCATATTCGCTCAACAAAGAATTGTAAATTCGAAAGGCAGGCTGGGTTTCGGTAAAATGATTTAAGCGATTATACTCTGTATTGGTATTCTCATCATACAAAACTGCATGCCGATGACTGAAAGTGCCTCTTTTTACATCTTGCCCACTCATGCGTACATCCTTTCCCTCTAATAATAAACTTCCATAAGCCATTAGCTCCCCGGTAGCCCAATCTACTTTTTGTTGATCGGAATACAACTTCACTTTATCCTGCAATAATTTCTCGACCTTTTTTAGTGGTTTGAAATTGTCTGGCCATTTCATTAAGCCCTCAAATAAGGAACTGAAATCTTGTTCACTGATAGCGGTAGCTGGTGAAGATTCAAAATCAGCCGGAATAGCCCTTCGTAGATTTTTCCACCAAAGCTCCGGCTTTTGAAAAGTATACGGCAAAGGATTTTGTTTTACCTCATCTAGCCTTTCCTGCAAATCGGCTAGAAATTGCTGTTCCATTTCTTTTGCCAATGCTTTTGCATCGGACTCCCCATTCTCAATAAGGTACTGCGTATATACTTCTCTTGGATTAGGATGTTTATCAATGAGTGCATATAACTGAGGTTGCGTAAACTTCGGTTCATCGCCTTCATTATGACCATGCTTCCGATAGCAAACCATATCAATGAATATATCGCTGTTAAACTCTTGTCGATAACGCGTAGCGATTTCTACCGCTTTTACCACCGCTTCTGGGTCATCGCCATTCACATGCAACACGGGCGCCTTTACCATTGCTGCTACAGAAGTGCAATAATCAGCGCTTCGGGCATCATCAAAATCAGTGGTAAATCCGATTTGGTTATTAATAACAAAATGGATGGTTCCGCCAGTATAATAGCCTTTCAAGTTAGACATTTGCAGCACTTCATACACAACTCCCTGACCCGCCACAGAAGCATCCCCATGGATTAGGATGGGCAATATTTTATCAAAATCACTGTCATACATTACATCTGCCTTACAACGTGAAAACCCCAGCACTACAGGGTCTACTGCTTCCAAATGCGAAGGGTTGGGGCAAAGTTTTAAATTGATTTTATTTCCGGATGCTGTAGTGATATCACTGCTATAGCCCAAATGATATTTAACATCGCCACTTCCCATGGTAGTATCTGGGGTAGCCGTTCCTTCAAATTCACTAAAGATCTGCTCATATGTTTTACCCAATATATTGGCCAAAATATTCAGCCTTCCCCGATGTGCCATACCGATCACTACTTCCTGCACATTGTTGAGCGAAGCGATATCAATTATGGCATCCAATGCTGCAATGGTGGTTTCTCCTCCTTCGAGAGAGAACCTTTTTTGACCAATGTACTTGGTATGAAGGAATTTTTCGAACATCACCCCTTCATTGAGTTTTTGCAAAATCCTTTTCCTTTGTTGCAATGCAATCGGTTGAAGCATGGTATGTTCAACCGCCTGAATCATCCATTCCATTTTATGGGTACTGGTATCTGCCCGAAATTCCACACCAAGACTATTGGTATAGCATTTTTGCAAATGAGCAAGAATATCTTTGAGGGAGGCTTTTCCTAAGCCTACAAATTTTCCAGTTTCAAACAAGGAGGACAGGTCTGATTCGCTAAGTCCAAAATTTTCGAGACCAAGATTGGCATTCCGGTCCTTACGCTCACGGATAGGATTGGTAGTAGCGGCAAGATGTCCTTTCCTTCGATATGCCTGTATCAGCTGATAAACACTTATTTCCTTTGCTAAATTAAAACTGCCTTCCGAAACGGATTTTGTATTTTTATCAGCCCCTCCCATTTCACTTGACATACTGACTGCAAAATCAAAGCCTTCAAAAAACTTACGCATTTCACTATCAATACTGGAAGGGTTTTTTATAAAATCCTGGTAAAGACTTTCGATATATGCCGGATGCGCGTTGGTGATGTACTGGAAATCCTTCATTGTAGATATAAAATTGTATAACTTTTTTAATTTGAGATTGCAAATATCGGGCATTTATACATTCCAAAAAGTACCCATTGGGTAGTACGATGTTAAAAAACTAACAATACCTTCTCGCTGAAAAATAATCCGAGGAAAGATAAAATGCTTTATTTACCTATATATGAATAATTCAATGTGCTAATTTTAAACTCAATTACAAATGATTCTGCAAAAATGTTTGTAAAAAATGCCAATTGAGCGATTAGCCCTCGTCATTCTATTGGCGTAAAAAACAAAAAAGGCGGGTTCATGGAAAATATTACCGTTGAAATATGGATAATTGATAGCTAAAATGGATTTTTTAGCTTAAAAAAATGGATTTTTTAAATTCCTTCTTGAATAATGCCAATTTCTTATTTCAAATCCCTATCTTTGCAGCCCTAAAATAAGATTTAAATGGCAAACCATTCAGCAACTAAGAAAGATGTGCGTCAGAGCAGCAAGCGGAACGAACGTAACCGTTATTATGGTAAAACAACCCGTAATGCTATCCGTGACATTAAAGCAATAGAAGATAAATCAGGTGCTACTGAGAAGCAACCGATTGTTGCATCTATGATTGATAAATTAGCGAAGCGTGGTACCATCCACAAAAACAAAGCGTCTAATTTAAAAAGCAAGCTGGCTAAAAGAATCAATGCACTGACAAAGTAATTATTACTTTTCATTATATTATTACAACCCGTTAGGTAATACCTAGCGGGTTTTTTGTTGCTCCAACCCCTATATCTCGTTAATTTTTGGCAACCGGCCAATGAATTTCCATTTCTAAAGTAAAAGCTGGGATTAAATTTTTGTTAGCCTATGAAAAGCCAACACTTGATACAATAGTAATATATTTGTTTTCCTAAAAACGTTTTCCATGGCAAATGAAGTTTATGAAATTCCGCTACGTTATCGAAAAATGGAGAATTTACATATTGTATTTTGGCTATTTAAGGACATTAGCTGGTGTATGATTTGGCGGCCATTGGGTATTGCCATGATTTTCCCTACCCTGATTATTGCGATTATTATCACTTTTCGCACTAGGCAATTCATGAGTGAGGTATGTCATAATATTGCGATAGTGGTTTGGATTTCAGCCAATTCCTACTGGATGATCAGTGAATTTTTGCATTTTGACAGCTTACCCCTCATTGGGGGCATCACTTATAAGCACTTGGCCATCATCCCCTTTTCAATGGGTATATTGATATTGGGGTACTATTATATATGGTGGAAGCCAAGGCATCGGGATCTGCTGGAGACGATGTAACCCTCACCCCTCACTGAGATGACATCTTTTTTTGAGAGATGACATCTCGGTGAAAAAAGATGTCATCTCAGTCAACCCTCTTCAATTTCCACCTCACTGTAATCACAATCTGCTATCCCCTTTTTATGCGCATCCATAAATGGTTGCAGGCCACCAAACCAATCCAACACTTCTTGTCGGCACAATTGGGTAGGTTGTGAGCTTGTCATGGTATGCCAGGATGACCAGGGGTAGCTGGAAAAGTCTTTACAAAGCAGATGGCGTTGGGCGTTTGTATGTATATAAATATTAGCTTGGGTAAAATGATTTTCCTTTAAAATTTCCAACCTTTTAAATGGCCGATAGAAAAAATTTCCTTTCCTTTGAAACTGCCGGTTAATATTCATAGCGTAAGAGGTGAAGAATCTTTTCCATTCAAACTCAATGAGTAATTCCATTGCTAATTGATCCTTTAGATACCTTTTTTCCAGCGGTTGAATGAGTTGCGGAGAAAGCTCAACTAAATAAGTTTTAATTTTTTCTACTTCTTTCACCCGAACTAAAAAATGAAAATGATTGGGTAATAGACTCCAGCAAAAAGTATCAAGGAAAGGGTATAAGTATTTGGAATACTGCCTTAAGAAATAACGGCGGTTTTCTTCTGTTCTAAAAAGTAGTTCTTTGTTGTTGGTCCGGTTATATACATGAAAAATGCCACCATCATAAAAATCGGCCAGATATTTCTTATTCATAAAAGATGTTTTAAAAGCCAGATAATATGGTTGTAATATATTGAGATGACATCTCCCACCCAGGAGATGACATCTTTCCAACCAAGAGATGACATCTCCCCACCCAAAAGATGTCATCTCAATAAACCATTGGTAATCAGCATTTTTATCCTATTTAATACTAGATAAGAATCCTAAAATATACAATTTTGCCATTAACTAATATGATTTTTATTACATATTTTAGGGAGATGACATCTTTTTTGAAAAAAGATGTCATCTCCCTAAACCGGTGACTCACCCCCAATTGCCAGTTCCCAACAGAAGGTTGTCGACCCTAAATTTTCTCTGTGTATATTTGCAAGCGCTAATTTGCAGTAACCCCATTGGACCTAGACCCTTAAAAGTCTTCAAACACCAACCCATCGGAGTATTACCGCTGACAAAATATAACTATCCACCATAAACTGTTTTTCATGTA